>JAIMBB010000107.1 GCA_023511655.1 Anaerolineae bacterium | reverse complement strand
CAAGATTCCAGTCGCCATCCTGGGCGCCACCGGCGCCGTCGGAGGACGTTTCATTCAGCTTTTGCACAACCATCCCACCTTTCAGATCGTCGCGCTGACGGCCTCGGACCGCAGCGAGGGCAAACGCTATGCCGATGCCGCTCACTGGGTCGTCGAGGGCGAGATCCCCAGGACCGTGAGGGACATGCCGCTGTTGGCGACCGATCCCGATGCCGTGCTGCGCGCTGCACCCGGCGTGCGCGCCGTCTTCAGCGCGTTGCCGAACGAGTCGGCTGCTACTGCCGAGCCCGCCTTCGCTAGAGCGGGTATGCTCGTTTTCTCGAACGCTTCGTATCACCGCATGGCGCCGGATGTGCCCCTGGTCATTCCCGAGGTCAACGCTGACCATCTGAACCTGCTGCACCACCAGCGACAGGTACGCGGCTGGACGGGCGGTATTGTCTGCAATACCAACTGCACGGTGAGCGGGCCGGCGATGACGTTGCGACCGTTGTGCGATGCCTTCGGCGTGCGACGTGTGTTTTGCGTCTCGTTACAAGCGATCAGTGGCGCGGGCTATCCTGGCGTGCCCTCGCTCGACATCACCGACAACGTGCTGCCCTTCATCAAGAACGAAGAGGAGAAGCTGGAGGCCGAAGCGCGCAAGCTCCTGGGGCGTCTGGATGGCGATGCCATCCACGAGGCCGGCTTCGGCCTCAGCGCTCATTGCAATCGCGTGCCGGTGATAGATGGACACATGGTGACGATGTCCGTGGAGACCGAGCGGCCGATCACGCCGGAGGATGCCCTTCGCGTGATGCGCGAATTTCGTTGCCAACAAGTTGCAGGTTTGCCCACTGCGCCCGACTGTCCAATCGTGGTGCGTGAGGAGCCAGATCGTCCGCAGCCCCGCCGGGATCGTTTGAGCGGCACGCCCGTTGGCGGCATGAGCGTCGTGGTTGGGCGAGTGCGGCGCGAACCGCTGTTTGGCGATTATGGTGTCAAATTCGTCACGCTGGCGCACAACACCATCCGCGGAGCAGCCGGCGGCAGCGTGTTGAACGCTGAGGTCGTGTGGCGGATGGGGCTGGCGAGGTAACGAAAGCCGTTTCGGATGCCGCGACCCAATGCGGGTGCAGCGCAACGACGGTGCGAGCGTGGCTGGGCTGAGATCACCAGCGTTCGGTTGCGCCTGAAACGGCGAGTGCATATTCAGAGGGGAGAGCAACGCTATGAAGAATATCGCAGTCATCGGGGTCGGTTACGTCGGATTGGTTACCGGCACGTGCTTTGCCGACCTGGGCAACCGCGTCATCTGTGTGGATGTGGACGAGGTGCGAATTGCGAATCTCAAGCAGGGCGTGATGCCGATTTACGAGCCGGGCCTGGAAGAGATGGTGCGCCGCAACGTAGCAGCCGGTCGCCTGTCGTTCACCACGTCCTATGCCGAAGGATTGAATTGTCCGGAAGGGCCGGCCGAACTGGTCTTCATCGCCGTGAACACGCCGGCCGGTGTGGACGGCGAAGCCGAGCTGCGCTATGTGCGCGCCGCAGCCGAGAGCATCGCCCAGACCATGGATCATCCGCTGATCATCGTGAACAAAAGCACGGTGCCCGTCGGCACGGGCGACTGGGTGGCGGATATCGTGAAGAGTAAGCAGCCCCGGCCGATTCCGTTCAGCGTCGTCAGCAATCCGGAGTTCCTGCGCGAGGGCTCGGCCATCAGCGACTTCATGAATCCCGACCGCATCGTGCTCGGCTCGCTGGATGAAGAGGCGGCCCAAAAGGTCGCCCAGTTGTATCTCCCGCTGCGCGGGCCGATCATGATCACCGACCTGCGCACTGCCGAGATGATCAAGTATGCCAGCAACGCCTTTTTGGCGACGAAGATCTCATTCATCAACGAAATCGCCAACATCTGCGAAGCGCTGGGCGCCGACGTGAAGGAGGTCGCGGCCGGCATGGGCTACGACAAGCGCATCGGCCGGGCATTCTTGGATGCCGGATTGGGCTATGGCGGCTCGTGCTTCCCCAAGGATGTGAAAGCGTTGGCTCACATGGCCAACATCCAGGGCAAACATCCGCAGTTGCTCGAAGCAGTGATGCAGATCAACGCGGATGCCCGGCGCAGCATCGTTGCGAAGGTGCGCACATTGGTAGGCAACAACGGCGCTCACCTCAACCGGCTGGAGGGCAAGACCATTGGCGTGCTCGGGCTGGCTTTTAAGGCCAACACCGATGACATTCGCGAATCCCAGCCGATAGACATCATTCGCATGATCCAGGCCGACGGCGGGTCAGTCAAAGCCTACGATCCCGTGGCGATGGGCAATGCTGCCAGGGTGCTGCAGAACGTCAAGTTGTGCGAAGACGCGTATGAAGTGGCCGAGGACAGCGACGCTCTGATCCTGGCTACCGAGTGGAACGAGTTCAAGAACCTCGACCTGGTGCGCATCAAACGCGTGATGCGACAGCCGGTCATTGTGGATGGCCGCAATCTGTACGATCCGGCCGTCATGCGCAGCCTCGGGTTCATCTATCGTGGCGTGGGTCGGGGCTATTAGGCCGGCGCGCACACGACCGCCAACAAACGAAATGTCTCGGCTTCCCATCAGGTTGCACCGTGCCAAAGACGGGATCACGCGCGCCACATTGACGAACGGCCTCAGGGTGGTCGCCAGGGAGATGCACGCATCGCCGGTCGTTGCGTTGTGCGTGTGGTATCGCGTCGGCTCACGCAATGAACACGATGGCATCACCGGCATCTCGCATTGGGTCGAGCACATGATGTTCAAAGGCACGCGGAAATACTCCGAATCCGACTTAGACCGCCTAGTAAGCCGCAATGGTGGTGTGCATAACGCCTTCACCTGGATAGACTTCACTGCCTACTACGAGACCATGCCGGCTGGCAAAATCGGGCTGGCCCTTGATCTGGAAGCCGATCGCATGGTCAACGCCCGCTTCGACAAGCGCGACGTGGCCCGCGAACGCACCGTCATCGTCAACGAGCGCCAGATGTATGAGAACAGCCCCGACTTCCGGCTGGCCGAGGAAGTGCAGGCTGCTGCGTTCAAGGTGCACCCCTACGGTCATGAGGTGATCGGCCATGCCTGTGATTTGCAGGCCATCACGCGCGACGATTTGTATGCCCACTATCGCAGGTATTACGCGCCCAACAACGCAGTGGTCGCCATTGCGGGCGATTTTGACGCGCGCGATATGCTGGCCCAGATCGAACGACGCTTCGGTCGGCTCAAACCTGCGCCGAAGATACCGCCAGTGACCGCGAGCGAGCCACCCCAAAAAGGCGAACGTCGGGTCGTGGTGCGCGGCGAAGGCGACACGGACTATCTGGCGCTGGCCTTTCACGCGCCGGCCGCAATCCACGAAGATTACATGGCCCTGGTGGCGCTCGATTCGGTGTTGTGCGGCGCGAGCGGTTTATCGTTCTTTGGCGGAGGTACCAGCAACCGCAGCAGTCGCCTGAGCAAGGCCTTGGTTGACAGCGGTTATGCGGCGGATGTTGGCGGTGGCCTTGTTCCCACGATTGATCCCTTCCTGTATACGTTGTATGTCACCGTCATGCCCGGCAAGGTTATCGGCGAGGTGGAAGACCGATTGTGGGACGAGCTTGAGCGGGTCAGGCGAGAAGGAGTGACGCCGGCCGAGCTGGAGAAAGCCATCAAACAAACCCGCGCTCAGGTGACGTTCAGCACCGAGACGGCGACGACTCAAGCTTTCTGGCTGGGCTTCAGCGAGGTGATTGCAGACTACACCTGGTTTACGACCTTCCTCTCGCGCCTGGCGCGCGTCACCCCCGATGACGTCAGCCGCGTCGCCAATCGCTATCTGGCGCGCGATAACGTCACGGTGGGTCACTATCTGGCCTGGAAGGATGGTCAATCTGCTAAACGGGACAAAGATGTGGTGCACGCTTAGTGCACTGGCATAGCCCGATCGGCCATTCCTATTCCCTACCACTTGGATAGCTCTATGCTCCACCATCCGGATCATAGCTAGCAGCGGGTAGAATGTCGGCTTTGCGGCCGGTGGCGCATGTGCCAGTGCATCCGGTCACGAAGCCGATACTTTCCATGCCCAGGCCAACTGCAAATGTGACGCGGCGCGACGTGCGGCGCCCTGCGAACCGCAAGGGTGCGCGGCCTCTCTCCTTGCCCCATAGCAAGAACATCGCCTGCTTTGAGCTGACGAACGGGATTCGCGTTTATGCCTACGAAAATCCTGCCAGCCCAACCGCCGTCGTCGGTGGTTATCTGATCGCCGGGGCGTTGGATGAACCCCGCGATCCTGCGCCGGTCAAGGCCGGGCTGGCCGGCTTCGTCGCCGATTGCCTGACCCGCGGCACGCACCGCTACACCTACCAACAGATCTACGAGAAGATCGAGTCGGTCGGCGCTAACCTGAGCGTATACGGTGGCATGTTCACCACGGGCTTCTTCGCTAAAAGCCTGGCCGAGGATCTGCCGCTCATATTCGAGTTGTTGAGCGAGGTCATTCGCCACCCGACGTTCCCCGAGCCCGAAGTGGAGAAGGAACGCGCGGAATGGCTCACCGGGCTGCACGAGCGGACGAACAGCACGCGCGCCATGTGCGGCCTCGCGTTCAACGAGTTGTGTTACCCCGAGGGACATCCGTATCACTATTCGACGGAGGGCTATCCGGAGACCGCGCGGGCGATCTCGCTCGATGACGTGCGTCGCTTTCATGCCAGCTTCTACGCGCCTGCCGACATGGTCATTGTGGTCGTGGGCGCGGTGAAAGCCGAACAGGCCTACGACTGGGCCGTGGCTCATTTCGGCGACTGGTTCGCGGCCCGGCCGGCGCGCGACGTCAACCTTGCGGCTCCCAAGATCATCGGCCAGCATCGCAGACATGTGAACATGCCCGGCAAGAGCCAAACCAGCCTGGTGTTAGGTTTCCCCGGGCCATCGCAGCTCGATCCGCATTGGTTGACGTATGCCATGATGAACAGCATCTTCGGCCAATTCGGCATGTATGGCCGTCTGGGCGAGCGCGTGCGCAAGCACCAGGGGTTGGTATATTCCATCGGCAGTCGCTTCGAAGGTGGGCTGGGACCAGGGCCGTGGAACGTCTACGCCGGCACGACTCCCACTACTGTGGATCGCGTGGTCGCCATCGTGCTGACGGAGATGCGCCGCATGCGCGAGCGCAAGGTGAAGCCAGCAGAACTGGATGACAATAAGGCCTATTTCGTGGGCACGCTGCCTCTGCAGATGCAAACCAACGAGGGCATCGCCGCTCAGATCCTCAATATGGTGCGCTATAGCCGTGGTCTGGATTGGTTGTTGGAGTACCCGGATCGCGTGCAGGCTATTACGGCTGCCGATATTCAGGCCGCTGCGCAGCAGTGGCTCGACCCGGACAATTTCGTTTTGGCCACCGCCGGCCCTGCGAGCGGCGATGGGAAGCAGGACTGATCGTTTTTTAACCAGGTGCGTATGCTGACGACCGGCGTGGACATCATCCATATTCCGCGTGTTGAGGATGCAGTGGCGCGCTACGGCGAGCGCTTTCTTCGGCGCGTGTTCACGCCGCACGAACTGGCCTATTGCCGAGGCCGCATCCCCGAACTGGCCGTCCGTTTCGCAGCCAAGGAAGCCGTGTCGAAAGCGCTCGGGGTGGGCGTGCGGACGCTCTCGCGGCACGGTATTGGCTGGCACGAAGCCGAGGTCGTCAACGGCCGTGGCGGCAAGCCGATCGTGCGGCTCCACGGCCGCGCAGCGCACTTGGCAGCCGAACTTCACCTGACGCAATGGGCGTTGTCGCTCACCCACGAGCGCGAATATGCCGTGGCCTTCGTCGTGGCCATGTAACAAGCCTGGGACTACCCCTCAGAATCGCAAGCGGGCGACGAGAGTGGTCACGGCAAGCGCCAGGCCAGCGACCGGGATCAGCGCGAAGATGAACCCTGGCGATCCGGCCAGCAGCGCGAACAGCACCGGCAGCACGGTGAAGTAGGCTGCGCCAACCCCCATGGCGATCGCCGCGAACAGCCAGATGTACTGCCCACGCTCCTTGCCGTTTACGCGCCGAATGGCCTCCGCGACCAGTCCACCGGCAGCCGGCCCGATGAAAATCGTGAGGATGAGGGCGAAGAAGCCGATGCGCCCAACGAGTTGCAGCACGAAACCGATGCCGATGCCCAAGACGAAAGCGATCAGGACGGCGAGGATGTATTGTTTCGGCCCGGCCGTGTAGAACGTCGCCACGCGCGCCTTGACGTAGTACGGGCACACATAGCCGGTTGGGGTGCGCTGCGCATCTTTGACCGCCAGAGGGCGGTTGCATTTCGAGCAACGCAGCGTGGACGGCGTCGGAGTCCGATAGTTGCCCGGGCAGTCGAACTTCTCATCCGCCTCGAGCATGGGCGTTGTAGTCGTGTTCATTACTCCTCAACGGTAAAGGATGAAGATGAGCAATGAATGAACTCACCGCCCGTGCAATACGTCCAGCATCTCCTGGTGAATCAGGCCGTTGCTGGCGACCGCCTGTCCGCGCGCGAACATCTCATGCCCGCCGTCGAAGTCGGTCACCACGCCGCCGGCCTCGCGCACGATCACGATGCCCGCTGCGATGTCGTGCGGTTGGATCTTCAACTCCCAGTAGCCGTCCATGCGTCCACAAGCCACGGTGCACAGGTCAAGAGCTGCGGAGCCAACGCGTCGCACGCCCTGCGCGCGGCGTTGGAAGGCCAGGAAGTGCGCGAAGTTGTTGTCGTCGCTGGTGTAGCGATCGTATGGGAAGCCGGTGTTGAGCAGGGCGCGCGAAAGCGGGTGGGTGCGCGAAACGCGGATGGGTTTGTCGTTTAACGTCGCGCCCTGCTCGCGCACAGCGCTGAACAACTCGTCGCTTATCGGGTTATAGACCACCCCGATCACCGGCGTGCCGCCGATCAACAAGCCGAGCGATACGGCAAAGACCGGAAATCCATGTGCAAAGTTCACCGTGCCATCCAACGGATCCACCTGCCACTCGAATTGAGGATCGAGCGTTGAGTGTGCAGAAGCCAGGCCGCCGGCTGCGCCCTGGCTCGACGCTGCAACTTTTAATTTCGATTCATAGCGGCCGCCCTCTTCACCGACGATGCGATGTCCCGGGAAGGTGCGCTGCAACGCCTCGACGATGAATGCCTCGCTGAGGTGATCGAACTCGGTCACCGGGTCGGCGTCCGACGATTTGTAGCGCACCATGACGCCTTCGCGCCGTGCCTCGATCTGCCTGAGCCCTTCGCGGAGGATTGCTCCGGCCCCACGCGCGATGGCGACGGCCTGAGCCCGGATGGCTTCAAGCTGGTGGATCGGAATCTGGAGCGCACGTGCGCTGTGGGAAGATGTGGCATTCATGTTACCGTTGCGATTCTACCTGCGCATCGGGGCGTTGTATCCTTCGGCGCGTATGCGAGTGGTATTGCAACGCGTCAAACGTGCCTCGGTGACCGTCGAAGGGCGAATGGTGGGCGCAATCGGTTGCGGCGCGCTCTTGCTCGTGGGCATCACCCACGACGACACGCGCGAGGCCGTGGAATGGATGGCCAAGAAGATCGTGTCCCTGCGCGTCTTCCCGGCGATTGAAGGTTCCTCCCATTTCGATCGCTCGTTACTTGACGTCGGCGGTGCAACGTTGGTGGTAAGCCAGTTCACGCTCTACGGCGATGCGCGCAAAGGGCGCCGGCCCGATTTCGTCCGCGCCGCTCGGCCGGAGCTTGCCGCGCCGCTCATTGCCCATTTCTGCGATGCGTTGCGCGCTCAGGGCGTCGTCGTCGAGCAAGGCGTGTTCGGCGCAGAGATGCAGGTGGAGCTGGTCAACGACGGGCCGGTGACGCTCATCCTGGAGACGCCCTAGCCACTCCGACGCGCTTTTTGCCAACGGCGCGTCTTTTGCTACACTCCTGCCTCGCATCTCATCGAAGACAAAAGGAAGATCAACACAATATGACCATCGTTCGGTTAGGCATGATCGGTGCGGGCGGCATGGCCCGCCACCATATTCGACAAATCCTCCAGCAGACCGATACCACTCAGATCACGGCGGTGTGTGAACCTAACGAGGAGAATTACCGGAAGGCGGCCGAGTTGTTTGAGACGGCCGGACAGCCGGTGCCGCCTTGCGAGCCCGACTTCGACAGGTTTCTGAAGAAGTACGGCAAGCACATTGACGTGGGGTTCATCGTCACGCCGCACAATCAGCACTTCCCTCAAGCCAAGGCCTTGCTCGAAGCGGGCAAGGACGTGCTGGTCGAAAAGCCGATGGTGATGAACGCCGCGGAAGCCAGAAAGCTGATCCGAACCCGCGATAAGAGTGGTCGGCTTCTGGCGGTGGCGTTCAACGGCAGCATGTCCCCGGCCGTTCGCAAGGCGGCAGACATGCTGCGCTCCGGCCAGATGGGCGCCGTCCTCACCGTTAGCGCGAACGTCTGGCAGAGCTGGGAGCAAGGCACGCGTGGGCTGTGGCGCCAGGACCCGAAGATCTCCGGCGGCGGTTTCATGTTCGACACCGGCGCGCACCTGCTCAACACGGTGGCCGATCTGCTGGGCGAGCCATTCAGCGAAGTGGCTGCTTTCATTGATAAGCGCAAAACCAAGGTGGATATTCTGACCGTCGCCATCGCCCGCACTCAATCAGGAGCGTTGGTGACGATCAACGGCTGTGGCGCATCACCGGTCACCCACTCCGACGTCAAGCTGTTTTGCGAAAACGGCCTGATACAAGTCGGCGTATGGGGCGACTACTTCAACCTGCAAATGAAAGGGGAGCCGCAGCTCCGCGAGGTGGAATTGCCGCCCAGCCTGGGGGTATGGGAGACCTTCCTCAAAGTGCGCAATGGCGAGATCGAGAACCCCAGCCCAGCGGAGAATGGCTTGCGCATGATCCAGCTCTGGGACGCCATCAAGAAGAGCGCCCGGCAAGGCGGCGCGGTGGTGGAAGTCTAGCGGTGGTGTCGGTAGTGTCGATGGTGTCAGTGGTGTCGGTGGTGTCGATGGTGTCAATGGTGTCAAATGAGGCTTGCACGAATGCACCACCGACACTGCCGACATGAATGACACCATCGACATGAATGACACTGCCGACATGAATGACACCAATCAATACTTCCGCACGATGGCCCGGTAGCTCAGCGGCTGGCGGGTCTGGAAGATTTGCGTTTCCTCGCGGATGCGCCGCGACTCGTCCAGGTTGAGTTTGGCGACGATGTAGCCTTCGGTTGCCTCGTCCAGGTCCACGATCACCTGGCCGCGCGGGCCAACGATCATGCTCTCGCCGGCGAAGGTGGTGGCCGGCTCTTCGCCTACCCGGTTCGCTGCGCATACGAAGCAGGCGTTCTCTGCGGCGCGCGCCGATACGAAGGTGCGCCACTCGTCTGCCCGCGCGCCCTCCCAGGCAGCACTCACCAGGATCAACTCCGCGCCATCCAGGCATAGCGAGCGCGTCCCTTCGGGGAAGAACATGTCCCAGCCGAGCTGCAGACCGATCACGCCGGCGGCCGTCTCTGCCGCTTCCAGGCGAAAGCCGGGGCGGAACAACATCTGTTCCTCGCCTTTCAAGTGGATCTTGCGATATTGCGCGACCACGTCGCCCTCCGGCCCGACGAGCACGGCCGAGTTGAACAGGATGCTCTCGACGCGCTCCTTGCTGGCCATCCCGAAGGCGATGTGCAGGCCCTGTTCGTTCGCCCGCTGGGCCATCACGTTGGTGGATGGGCCGGGCACGCGCTGGGCCAGTTGGGTGAACTTCACGCCGCATTCGTAGCCGGTGGTGGCCAGTTCGGGGAAGACGATCACGTCCACTTTCTGGGCGCTGCTGATTTTGCGCACGAAATCGGACATCTTGGCCATGTTTGCTTCCGGCTCGCCCAACTTGGTATCCATTTGCACGACGGCGACGGTGATCTCTCGCATGATTGCTCCGGATGAAGATGAGGTGTCGTTGACTTTGTGAGTCGAACTTCTGTTCTGGTGCCATTGTAACCGAAGCTAAAGCCGTTGCTGGCCGGCTGCATCTCATCCGGCGCGTTCGCCGGCAACGTTGATAAAATCGAAGTCCTATGAATCAAACGACCGTAGCTCCGCGGCCGATCAGCGCGGAGGCTGTGCATGCCAACGAGAATCGCAAGTTCGGCATGTGGCTCTTCCTCAGCTCGGAGCTTCTCATCTTCGCGGGTCTGATCGGCGCGTTCGTGCTTACTCGCAGAAACGCGTTTCAAAATGGGCTTGAATGGTGGGAGCCGAACGCCTTCAGCCTGGCGCTCGTCAGCGTCAACACCTTTATCCTGCTGGCCAGCAGCTTGATGGTCGTCCTCGGCATCGAGGCCATCCGCGTAAACGATCAGCGCAAGTTGCGACGTTACTTGATCCTCACGGCCATCCTGGGCGCGATGTTCCTGGGCGGCCAGGCCGTTGAGTACTCGCTGCTGATCTTCGAAGAAGGCCACTCGTTCGCCGACCCGTTCGGGAGCGCCTTCTTCACCCTCACCGGCATTCATGGGTTGCATGTGTTTGTCGGCGTGATCTGGTGCCTGGTCACGCTCATGGTGGCGCGGCGGGGCACGTTCTCCTCCTACAACTACACCACCGTGGAGATCTTCGGCCTATACTGGCATTTCGTTGACCTGATTTGGGTGATCATCTTCACCGTGGTTTATCTCACCAACTGAGGGCGTTCGACATGGCGAATACTCCCGTTCCGCACGGCGATGCCGAGGCGCACCGCAAGCACACCAACCCGGTCCTGGTCTTCGGCATCCTGACCATCGCGACGATCTTCGAGGTGGTGGTGACGCTCTTCCACCTGCCGCAAAACGTGATCGTGCCGATCTTGTTAGCGGTTGCGTTCGTGAAAGCCGGCCTGGTCGCGGCATACTACATGCACCTGCGCTACGAAAAGTGGATCTACACCGCCATCTTCATCACGCCGGCGCTGTTCGCCGTCTTCCTGATCTTCACGCTCGCGATGTGATTTCCCTGGCCTGATCGCGGCGGGCCGCGTATTTCACAGCACGTGCTTCATGGTGCGTGCCAGTTTTCGAGCGTCCACTTCAACGTCGCCATGAAGTGGTCGGCGTCGGCGCCGTCGAGCACACGATGGTCGAAGCTCAGGCTCAGGTAGGCCATCGGCCGAATGGTCAGCGCGTCCGTGCCGCCGGCGTCCACCACCACCGGTCGTTTCTCGATCTTGCCGATCCCGAGGATGGCGCATTGCGGCTGATGGATGATCGGCGTGGCGAACAGGCTTCCGAAACCACCATGGTTGGTAATTGTGAACGTGCCACCTTGCACCTCGTTGGGCCGCAGCCGGCCGCTGCGGGCGCGTTCGGCCAGGTCGTGGATAGCCTGAGCCAGGCCAAGCAAACTCAGCGCGTCGGCGTTGTGGATCACCGGCACGATCAACCCGTCCGGCAGCGACACGGCGACGCCGATGTTGATCGTGCGATGTAGCACGATGCCGCGCTCCTCCCATGAGGAATTGACGCGAGGGTGCCGCTTGAGCGCCTGAACCGTCGCGACGATGAAGTAGGGCAGGAAGGTGAGATGCGCGCCGTCGCGCTCGAAGGCGGCCTTGTTCGCCTCGCGGTGCGCGGAGATTTGCGAGCAATCCACCTCCCATACTGTGGTGGCGTGTGGGCTGGTTTGCACCGAGCGCACCATGTGCTCGGCGATGGCGCGGCGCATGCTGCTGAGCGGCACAACGTCGGTCGTTGGACTCGTCGGACGGCTCGCGTCGGGCGCGCGCGGGGTGGGTTGAGTCGGTGCGGGCGGCGCGGTTTCCTCGCTTGGCTTGAATAGCTCACCGGTGCTCGGATACTCCCATGGCGCAAGTTCAGCCTCGCTTCCGACTCTCGACTCCGCGCCTCTTGTTTCGCCTCGTTCGTCCACTTGAGAGCGAGATTCGATGTAGGCGAGGATGTCTCGCTTCGTGATGCGGCCGCCCTCGCCGGTGCCCTGGATCTGCGACACGTCCACGTTGTATTCGGCGGCGATGCGCGCCACTACCGGCGACAGCCTGGTCGGGCCGCGCCCGCGTTGTGGGGCGGGTTGCACTTCCGCCGGCTGCGTCTTGCTCGCCTCGCCTGCACTGTGGGCATCGTGCACGCTGATGGAGCTGGCTTCTGGCGGCGTCTCGCCGGGCTGGCCGATGTAGGCGACCAGCGCCCCAGCCTGAACCGTGTCGCCTTCATCGAAATACAGCTTGAGCAGCGTGCCTTCGCCGGAAGCGGTGACTTCGGTGGTCACCTTGTCGGTCTCGACTTCGAAGATCGGCTCATAGAGCTTGACTTCGTCGCCGACCTTCTTCAGCCACTTGCCGATTTTGCCTTCGACCACGCTCTCGCCGAGCTGGGGCATGATGACGGGTGTGCCCATAGACTTGTGAATATTGTTTGGATTCGTATCGAGTATTCCGTATTCCGTTACGCGATACGTTTAATACGCCGCCAGCTTGCGCATTGCTTCGACGATGCGCTGCACATCGGGCATGAACCAGTCCTGCAATGGGCGGCTGTAGGGCACGGCAGGCACATCGGGGCCGGCCAGGCGCATGATCGGTGCGTCCATGTGCTCGAAGGCTTCTTCGCACAGCAGCGCGGCAATCTCCGCGCCAAAGCCGACGAAGCGATTGTCCTCGTATACGATCAGCGCCTTGCCCGTCTTCTTGAACGATTGCAGCACCGTCGCTTTGTCCAGCGGGTTCAGCGTGCGCAGATCCACCAGTTCAACGCTGATGCCTTCTTCGGCCACCTGATCGGCCGCCTGCACGCAGTAAAAGTGCATCATGCCGTAGGCGTAGACGGTGATGTCGTCGCCCGCGCGCGTTACCTTGGCCACGCCCAGCGGCTCGGTATATTCGCCCTCCGGCACTTCGCCTTTGATGGCGCGATAGCCTTTCTTCGGTTCGAGGAACAGCACCGGGTTGTTGTCGCGAATGGCCGATTTCAACAGGCCCTTGGCATCGCGCGGGTTGGACGGGATAACCACTTTCAGGCCGGGGACGTGAGCGAAGGTCGCCTCGACCGACTGCGAGTGATACAGGCCACCGCCCACGCCACCGCCGTAGGGGCAGCGAATCACCAGTGGCACACAGTACTGCCCGCCGCTGCGATAGAACATGCGCGCCGCCTCGTTCACGATCTGGTTGTAGGCGGGATGGATGAAGTCGGCGAACTGAATTTCGCACACCGGCCGCATCCCATTCATCGCCGCGCCGATGCCGACGCCGATGATGGAAGACTCCGCAAGCGGCGAATCAATGATGCGACGGGGGCCGTACTTGGCATATAGCCCTTGTGTGGCCAGGAACACGCCGCCGCGCGGGCCGATGTCGGTGCCGGTAATGAAGACGTTTGGATCGCGCGCCAACTCCTCATCCAGCGCCTCGCGAATGCCTTCGACTAACGTTTTCTCAGACATGGCAATAGAGTTTTGAGTTGCTCGGTTGAAAACCTTCTCTCCACGCAGGGGTGGCCCAACGTGGCGCCCGCGCGGTTGCATGAATGCCTGATGCAGGCAGGCACACAGGCCTACCCGCTAATCCGCGAACACCGGCCCCATCGCCCACTCCACGGGTGGGTAGGGCGCGTTTTCGGCATAGCGCAGCGCGTCGTCCACTTCGGCTTGGGCGCGGCGCTCGATCTCCGCGATCATCGCCGGCGTCAGCAAGCCCATCTCCACGAGCTGTTTTTGGAAGCGGGGCAGCGGGTCCTGCGCCCGCACGCGCGCCTTCTCCTCCGGGCTGCGATAGGTGGCGTCGTTGTCATCGGACGAATGGGGGGTGATGCGCGCAACGCGTACCTCGAGCAGCGTCGTCCCTGCGCCGGCGCGCGCCAGGTCAATCGCTTCCTTCGCTGCGGCATAGCTGGCGAACACGTCCAGGCCGTCCACGCTGACGCCGCGGATGCCATAGGCAGCAGCGCGGTCGGCCACGCGCTCGACGGCCATCTGCAGGTGCATCGGCACGGAGATGGCATATTCGTTGTTCTCGACGACGACGACCAGTGGCAGCCTGTGCACGCCGGCCCAGTCCAGCGCTTCGTGGAAATCTCCCTCGCTGGTGGCGCCTTCGCCAATGCACGTTACCGTCACGCGGTTGCCGCCCTTCAACTTCTCGGCCAGGGCCAGCCCGGCCGCCTGGGGCAACTGCGTGCCGACCGGGCTGGATACGCTGAAGATGCTGGCCGGCTTGTAGCAGTAGTGATTGGGCATCTGGCGCCCGCCGGAGCTGGGGTCGCCTTGTTTGCCGAACGACCCGAGCAAGATGGCGCGCATCGGCATGCCCAGCGCAATCACCATCGCCAGATCGCGGTAATACGGATGCAGAAAGTCGTGGCCGCGCTGCATGGCGAAGGCCACGCCGACCTGGGCCGCCTCATGGCCGATGCCGGAGATGTGAAAGCCGATCCGGCCCTGGCGATGCAGCAACCAGCAACGCTCGTCGAGCCGACGCGACCGCACCATGACTTCATACATCTCGACCAGGCAATCGGGCGTCGGCGCGGAGTGCGCGGTCGCCTGGCCGGGGTGCTCCTGTGCGTGGCTGTTGTGGTCTTTGGCGCCTGCAGTGTCAAGCTTTAACATGATCACTCCCTCCTCATTCGCCCCTCGAGGGTGGCCACAAACCTCGAGGTGGGAACTCCTCACACCACCATCGGTTCCTGATACACGCCGAACTCCTCGCGCAGGACGTCCATGACCTCTTGCAGGGTGGCGTAGGCTTTCACGGCATCGAGGATGAACGGCATCAGGTTTTGTGTGGAGCGGGCGGCCTCGCGCAAGGCTTGTAACTTCGCGGTCACGGCTTCGTTGTCGCGCTCGCGCCGGACGCGGGCCAACCGCTCGAGCTGACGGCGTTCGCCGTCCGGATCCATCTTCAGGATGGGCACGCGAATCGGCTTGTCATCCACGTAGTCATTGACGCCGACGATGATGCGCTTGCGTTCTTCGATCTCGCGCTGGTAGCGCGCGGCCGAGTCGGCGATGGCGCGCTGGAAGTAGCCGCGTTCGATGGCCGGGATCACGCCGCCCAGCACGGC
>JAIMBB010000106.1 GCA_023511655.1 Anaerolineae bacterium | reverse complement strand
GCATGCGCCGGCGCACCATCGCCGCCTTTGGCGAAGACCTGCCGCCCGAAGAGGCGGTGCGCCGCATCTTGCGCGACGTTCAGGCGCGGGGCGACCAGGCGCTCGTCGAATGGACGCGCACGCTGGATGGGGTGACGATGTCCACCGAGCAGATCGAAGTGAGTGATGCAGACATCGCAGCTGCCTACGACGAGGTGGATGGCGAGGTGGTCGCCGCTCTGGAATGCGCCGCCGAGCGCATCGCGCAGTTTCATTCGCGGCCAGTGGCGCAGACATGGATGACCAACGACCTGGGCGGCGTACTGGGCCAGATCATCCGCCCGCTGAGCCGCGTGGGCGTATACATCCCAGGTGGCACAGCGCCGCTGGCCTCGACGTTGCTGATGACCGCCATCCCCGCCCGGAAAGCCGGCGTCGCAGAAGTCATCGTGTGCGCGCCGCCACAGCAACGCCCAAGCCCCCAGCCGCCGCTGCCGCATCCCGTCATCCTGGTGGCTGCCGACATCGCCGAGGTGGACGGCGTGTATGCCGTCGGCGGCGCGCAGGCCATCGGCGCCATGGCCTATGGCACCCAGACGATCGAGCGGGTGGACAAAATCTGCGGCCCTGGCAATACCTTCGTCGTGTTGGCCAAGAAGCAAGTGTTCGGCGCCTGCGGCATAGACTCGCTGCCCGGCCCTACCGAAACCGTGGTGGTGGCCGATGATTCGGCGAACCCGGCATGGGTAGCCGCAGATCTGCTGGCCCAGGCCGAGCACCTGGGCGGCACGGCGCTGCTCATCACGCCGTCGCGGGCGCTGGCCAACGCGGTAGATGAGCATCTCCAGGCGCAGCTCGCTGACCTTCCGGAGTCGAACCGCGCGGCTATTGTCGAATCCTTCGCCCACCGCAGCGGCGCAGTGATCACCGAGGACTTGCTGGAAGCCGTGGCGATCGCCGACCACTTCGCGCCGGAACACCTGTGCCTGTCGGTTAAAGACCCCTGGGCCTGGGTGAACAAAATCTGCAACGCTGGCGGCGTGTTCATCGGCGAGCAGTCCTATGAGGTGCTGGGCGACTACGTGGCCGGCCCTAGCCACGTCATGCCGACCGGCGGCACGGCGCGCTTCGCCTCGCCGCTGAACGCGCTCGACTTCGTGCGGGTGATGAACGTGGTCGCGCTCGACGAGGCGACGGCGCAGCAACTTGCGCCGGCAGCCGCCAGGCTGGCCGAGGCCGAAGGGTTGCACGCGCACGCCAACGCTGTTCAGCGTCGGCAGCGAGCAAAGGGTTGTGAGTCGCAGTCGTGAACAGCAGGCCGGCGTTTTGGCGGTAGAATCGCCTTCAAGATGGCACTGACAAATATTGTCGCGGCGTTTGGTTTGGCCGGCGCAGCCGGGCTGAATGCCTATATCCCGCTGTTGATCGTCGCCGTGTTGGCTCGGCTGGGCCTGTTACAGCTCAGCGCGCCGTTCGACGCTCTGGCGAGCTGGCCGGCTATCATCGCGCTGGTGGTATTGGGCGCCATCGAGTTCATAGCCGACAAGATGCCGGGCGTGGATCACATCAACGATGCCATCCAGACCTTTGTGCGTCCGGCCGCCGGCGCGATCCTCTTCGCCGCCAACACCGGCGTGGTGTCGGGCCTGGATACCACGCTCGCCTTAGTTTGCGGGTTGGTGCTGGCCTCCGGCGTGCATGCCACCAAAGCCGCAGCCCGACCGGTCGTCAACGGCGCGACCATGGGCATCGGCGCGCCATTCGTTAGCCTGGCCGAAGACGTGCTGGCGGTCATCGGATCATTGCTGGCCGTTTTCTTCCCCCTCCTGTTCGTGCTGTTCGCGGCTGCGCTCGGCTACCTGGCCTATCGGCTGATCCAACAGGCTCGCCGGTTGCGCGCACCGCGCGCGTCTCGAGCGCCATCCTCGCCCGCAGCTCCCTGAGGCCGCCCAGCACGATCCACACCTGGCAGCGACGGACAATTCGCCGAATGAACGACTGGGGCATCATCGGTCACGATTGGGCAGTGCGCCGGTTGCAAAGCGCTATCGCGCACGGTCAACTGGCGCAGTCGCACCTGTTCGCCGGCCCGCCCGCCATCGGCAAAGCGACGTTGGCCCTGGCGACAGCGCGCGCGGTATTAGGGCATGACGACCGTTCACGGGCGCTGGTAGATCAACGTCGGCATCCCGACCTGCTGTGGATCGAACCAGGCAGCGAGGGCGAAGCGATCAAGGTAGATCAGGTTCGCGAGCTGCTCCATGCGCTCACCCTTGCACCGGTCGAGGGCCGGCACCGTGTGGCGGTCGTCAACGACGCTCACCTGATGACCGACAGCAGCAAAAACGCCATCTTGAAGACGCTGGAGGAACCGAACCCGGCGGTCGTCATCATCCTGATTGCGCCCGGCGCGGACGCGATGTTGCCCACTATCGTCTCGCGCTGCCAGATCCTCAACCTGCGGCCGGCGCCGGTGAAGGCGATAGAGGAGGCCCTCGTCGCACGCGGCCTGGCGCGCGAACGCGCCTCGCTCATCGCGCGGATGTCGCGCGGCCGGGTGGGATGGGCGCTGCGAGCCGCTCAGGACGAGGATTTGCTCGCAGCGCGCGCCGAACACCTGGACGATCTGCGCGCGCTCCTGTCGGCCGACCGCACCGGTCGTTTTGCATACGCCGAGAAGCTGGCACGGGCTGACCAATCCCACATCACCCAGATACTCGAAGACTGGTTGCTGCTATGGCGCGATGTCGCGCGCGCTGCCGGACGAAATGCGCCCCCCGACGCTTTGATGAACCCTGATCGGCGCGAGTGGATTGCCGCGCTAGCTGGCACCTTCACGATCGCTCAGGTCGCTGCTCTGCTGCGCGCCATTGGCGAAACGTTGCAGCATATAGACCGCAACGTGAACGTGCGGCTGGCGCTGGACGTGCTGCTGCTGAAACTTCCTCGCCTGCCGTCGGCTTGACCAACCACACCCTGCGAGCCGAAGCCCGCTTGGGGATAACGGCATGAGCAGGCGCATTGGTTTGCAATTAGGCGCGATTTGGTCACCGGGAAACACGGGAACCTGGCTTAGCTCAGCACAACCAGCACCTGATTCTGCTCGACGGCCTGGCGCGGCTGCACCTTAATTGAACTGACCGTGCCCTCGCGCGGCGCCTTCAGCTCGTTCTCCATCTTCATAGACTCGAGCACGACCACCACCTGTCCTTTGCTCACCTTTTGCCCTTCGACCACCGGCACTGCTACGATCAACCCAGGCATGGGCGATTTGATGTTGACCTCGCCGCTGGTTGGAGTGAACGCGCCGGCTGCTTCGGCCAGTCGCTTGGCACGCTCGTCGGCTACCTGCGCATAGTACAGCACACCGTTGATCAACACGCGATACTCGCCATCCCCCTCCTCCACCAGCGCTTCGAACGAGCGGTTGTCCAACAACAGCGAGTACAAACCGTCGTCGTCAATCGAACGCAAATCCAACGAGCGCTTGACGCCGTCTATGACAACTTCGCCATCCTGGTTGATGTCAATGGTGTACGTCTTATCGCCGATGGTGGTCAGATATCGCATGGCGGGGGTAGTATATCGGTATGTCGAGGACCGTGATGGTCGCATCCAACAACACGCATAAACTTCAGGAGTTGCGCGAAATCTTCACCCTGGCCGGGCTGATCAACGTGCGTCTGATCGCCCCACGCGACATCGGCCTGGCATGCGACCCGGATGAGACGGGCGAAACCTATCTGGACAACGCGTTGATCAAGGGCCGGGCAGTCGCCAAGGCCTATCGCGAGAGCGCACATCCTGATGAGATGTGGGTGCTGGCCGATGACTCCGGTCTGGAGGTGGACGCGCTTGGCGGCCGACCGGGCATACATTCGGCGCGCTATCACCGCGCCGCGCCGGGAGGCGACGGCTGCGCGGCGCTGCTGGGAGAGATGGCCGCCGTGCCGGAGGCGCAGCGCACCGCGCGTTTTCGCTGCGTGCTGGTCCTGATCGGCCCAGATGGGCGGGAGCATGTGTTCGAAGGCGTCTGTGAAGGGCGCATCGCACATGACCAGCGCGGCGAGCATGGCTTTGGCTTCGATCCGGTGTTCCTGGTAGCTGACGGGCGGACGATGGCAGAGCTTCCTGCCTTTGAGAAGCACCGCATCAGCCATCGCGGCATAGCCGGCCGCAGAGCGGCCGAATTCTTGCAACGACTGGGAGGAGCGTGATCTCGAATCTCGTCTCGCGCATCCGCGGCGAGGTCGTGCGTGCGTTCGAACCTTTCGCGCCGCAAGCCGCAGCAGGCGCCGCGGGTCAGCCGGAGGAAGGGCGGACCGACGCCGAATTTGCTCCGCCGGCAGGCCAGTCCGTGGGCGTCGTGCTGGCCGTGTCCGGCGGGGCCGATTCGATGTGCCTAGCCGACGCCGTGCTCGCAGTTGCCTCGCGCCTCGCCCTGCGTCCCTTGATCGCACACCTCGACCACGGCCTGCGCGGAGAAGCATCGGCTGCCGACGCCGAATTCGTTCGCAGCTTCGCTGCTGCGCATCGCGTGCCTTGCATCGTCGAACGGGCCGATGTGCGCGCCCTGGCGCGCGAGCGCAAACAATCCATTGAAGTGGCTGCCCGCGAGGCCCGCTACCGCTTTCTGGCGCGCGCTGCTGAGGTTCACGACGCCCGGCTGGTGGCGCTGGCCCATCACGCCGACGACCAGGCCGAGACCGTGCTGCTGCGCCTGATCCGCGGGACGGGTTTGCAGGGCCTGTGTGGCATGCAGGTGCACGACCCGCTGCCCACGGCGTCCCACCTCATCGCCGTGCGGCCGCTGCTGCGCGTATCGCGAGCAAACATCGAACAATATTGCCGCGAACGGCGGTTGCAACCACGGCACGACGCGACAAACGACGAACTGCACTACGCGCGCAACCGGGTGCGTCACGAGCTGCTGCCCTTTCTGGAACGCTATAACCCCAACATCCGCGCCACGCTCGTTCGACTGGCCGATACCGTTGCATCGGATGTGGAGATCGTCGAGCAGGCGACGCAGGAGGCTTTCGAGCGCATCGCGCAGCCGGCGGACGCAACCATCGTCGTGGATCGCCAGGCGTGGTGCGCGCTGTCTCGGGGTTTGCAGCGGGCCACATTGCGCGAAGCAGTGCGGCGGCTGAAGGGCGACGTGGCCGGCCTGCCGTATGCAGCCATCGAGGAGGCGCGCGACGTACTTAACAGCGACGCCCAAACCGGCGACATCGCGCTGATGCACGACGTCAGGATCGAGGTGACCAAGCGCGCGTTCGTTGTGCGCAAGTCGCCGGTTTGACCTTCTTATAATCGTTTGCGATGGCCGAGCCGAAGGAGCCGTTGACCGAGCGCGAACTGGAAGTGGTGCAACTGGTTGCGAGGGGGATCAGCAACAAAGAGATTGCCGCGCAGCTGCACGTCAGCCCGAACACCGTTCGCGTGCATCTGCGCAACATCTTCACCAAGCTGGAGGCTCAATCGCGCACCGAAGTCACCATGATCGCCGTGCGCAATGGCTGGGTGGCGGTGCCGGCACAAGCAGCATCGCCACTGCCTGGCGACCGCGCCGACGCGATGGCGCCGCAGGCCCTTGCACCGCTCCAACCGGACAGCCGCGTGATGTTGGCAGAACTCGCCACCGTTGCGGTGGAACAGATATCGCCTCCGCTCATCCAACCGGTGCCGGTCGCGCCCAACCCACAGCCGCCGCCATCGCCCGCCCCTTGGCAGCGAGTGGCATCCGTCCTGACGCTGGTGGTGATCGCTGTGCTGGTGGTCGCCCTGTGGCAACGTCCTTCTGTTGAAGCTGGCTCCACGCCGACCGATCTGGCCCCGGCCGATGGGGCGGCAAACGCGATGCCGGTCGTTTCGCCATTCGAATCCTCGCGCTGGCACCTGCGCGCCTCGATCCGCACGGCCCGCACCCGACCGGCTGTGGCGGTCGCCAAGGGCAAGATATACGTCATCGGCGGCGAAGTGAACCGTGCGCCGTCGAGCGAGGTGCTGGTCTACGATCCGCAACTGGACAGCTGGCAAGAAATCGCCGGCAAACCGACCCCCGTGATGAACACGCAAGCTGCGGTCATCGGCGACACGCTCTATGTGCCCGGCGGCACCACGGCGGATAGCATGGCGACCGACCGCGTCGAGGCGCTGGATCTGAAGACGGGTGAGTGGAAGGTGCTCCCGCCACTGCCGCGACCCGTTACCGGTCACGCCGTGGTAGCGTTCGACGATCGCCTGTATGTGATTGGGGGGCGCACGTTGAACGGATTCAGCAACGCCACCTTCGCTTTCGACGTGCGTTCAGGGCGATGGTTGTCGCTCGCGCCGATTCCGACGCCGCGCAGCCAGCTCGGTGCAGCCGTCATCAACGAACGCATCTACGCCGTGGGCGGCTACGACGGCAAGCGCGAGCACACCACCTGCGAGTATCTTCAGGTATCAAGCAGGGAATGGTTTTCGTGCGCAGCGATGACCATCCCGCGCGGCGGGTTCGGCCTGGCACAGGTCGGCTCGGCGCTCTACGCGGTGGGCGGGGGGCTGTCTGGATTCATCGGCTTCAACGAGCGCTACGATCCCAACACGGACAAGTGGGTGCCGTTCGAAATGCCCGAGCCGCGCATGGGCGATTGGCGCCACGTCGGCATCGCCGCTTTGCCTACCGCGTTCTATGCAATCGGCGGATCTACGCGCGGCGTGCCACTCTCCGACAACTACGTCTACGAGGTGCTAAACAATCGCACGTTCCTGCCGGCCTTTCAGTCGAACAAGGATCAATGAGTGGGTGTGGTCAGACCATCGCTTCCAGCGCGTTAAGCGCCGGGGCGTCGCCCCGCTCGAAGTAATGCCACCACGCGCGAATGACCGAGGCATCGCCGAAGAACCACCGGCCCCAACCGGGCGAGTGGCCTACGCCCTCCAGCTCGAGCGTCGCCGCGCCATCCAGCTCGCTGAGCGAGAGGGGCACGACGCCATCGCCCCACTGCGCGCCGTTGCGTGAGATGAAGCGATAGTTGTAATAGGCCTCGCGCTCGCGCAGGGTGCCATTCACTTTGCCCTCGATGTGCCGACTGCGGACGTTGAGGTATTTGACCTGCGGAGCGTAGTAGGCGCCGGGATACATCTCGTCCACCCATGCGGCGGCACGCATGCCGGGGCGCGGTGCTTCCCTCGACGCCCGTAACGGGCTGCCGACCATGAATAGATGCGACACGCGCTCATAGCCGTGATAGCACCGCTGGTGCGGCTTGGCCGTCCGGTCACCCAGGTAGGCGCGCCCGACGATGCCGCCGGCGCTATGGCCGATGATGACGGCCTTGCGCGCGCCAGTTTGCTTCAGCGCATGGCTGACGGCGATGTGGGTACGATCCACCAGCAAACTGTAGTCGGTCAACCCGGCCAGCAGCCACGTCACACGGGTGATGCCAGCAATGAAGACGCGCCGGCGGGTGATGTTGGCCAGCGCGCGCGCCGCAAAGCGGTAGTCGCTCCAGTGCGAGCCGAAGCCGCCGATCAGCACAATAGGTTCTGCTTGATCCATACGTCGGATAGTTTCAGCACTTTGCGAGATTCTCGCCTGCACCACTCCGATCAGGCGAGCGCCGCCGAATTCGAAACGCGCTCACGGCCTCCGGAGCGGTAAAGATACCGTCCAGCAGCCACCCAGTGTAGCAAAGACGATTAGCCGGACATTAAGGCACGATTCACTTGCGGATCACATCCGCGCCGACATAGGGACGCAGCACTTCCGGCACCACCACGCTGCCGTCAGCTTGCTGATAGTTCTCCAGCACGGCGATCATCGTGCGCGGCAGGCCCAGGCCGCTGCCGTTGAGCGTGTGTACGAACTCCGGCCTGGCGCCGCGCTCGCGTCGGAATTTGATATTGGCGCGGCGCGCTTGAAAATCGCCGACGTTGCTGACCGAGCTGACCTCCAGCCATTCCCCCACGCCCGGCGACCACACTTCAATGTCGTAGGTGATGCGCGAGGCGAAGCCCAGATCGCCGGTGCACAGCAACTTCACGCGATATGTCAACCCCAATGCCCTGAGCGTGGCTTCGGCGTCCTCGCGCATCTTCTCCAAATAGTGGTCGCTCTCCTCCGGTTTGGTGAAGGCATACATCTCCACTTTGTCGAACTGATGGCCGCGCTTGATGCCGCGCACATCTTTGCCGGCGCTCATCTTCTCGCGCCGGAAGCACGGCGTGTAGGCCGTGTACAGCCGGGGCAGCTCGTCGGCATTCAGGATTTCGCCGCCGTGCAGGTTGGTGAGCGGCACCTCGGCCGTTGGCACCATCCAGAAATCCTCTTCGGCGTCGTGATACAGGTTATCACGGAACTTGGGCAACTGTCCGGCGGCAAACAGCGTCTGTGATTTCACCATGAACGGCAGATAGCGCTCTTCGTAGCCCTGCTGCATGCGCAGGTCAAGCATCCAGGTGATCAGGCCGCGCTGCAAGCGAGCGCCCCAACCGTTCAACACATAGAACCGACTGCCGCTCAGCTTCACCCCACGCTCAAAGTCAATGATGCCCAGCGCCTCGCCGATCTCCCAATGTGGTTTTTGGGGAAAGTCCGGCTTGGGCAGGCTGCCCTCCTCCACGCGCACGATCACGTTGTGTGCCTCGTCCGGTCCAACCGGAGCGCGGGGATCGGGCACGTTCGGCAGCGCAGCAGTCAGCTCGTCGAGCTGGGCTTCGATTTTGTTCAACTCAGCCTCCAGCAAGGCGATCTCGTCGCCAACGCGGCGCATCTCGGCTTTCTTCTCTTCGCGCTCGGCATCGTCGCGCATGCGGCCGATCTCCTTGCTGACGGCGTTGCGGGTGGCGCGCAACTGCTCGGCACGCGCCAGAATCTCACGCCGTTGTACGTCCAGGGCCAGGATTTCGTCCACCGGTGTCGGGTCGTTGCCGCGATTGACCATCGCCCGACGAACGACCTCCGGTTCTTTGCGAATCAGATTGATGTCCAGCATAGTGTCCTCACTCTCAAAAGGAACGAGCGCCCTTCATCCAGATCAGGACGAGGGGCGCTCGTGGTGCCACCTGACTTCGTTAGCAGTTCGCTCACGAGGCTGGAGATTGGAATTGCCTCTAAAAAGTCGCCAATCTCCGAGGCCAACTACTAACCTCAACGCGTTCGCTAACGGGAACACCCGTCCTGCTCATCGCAGGAAGCTCGGCGAGTGGAAGCGCGACCCTGCGTGCTGCCGGTTCGCAGCGACCACCGGCTCTCTGAAAGCGTTACAGGCGCGCGTCTCGCGTCGTCGCAGGTGCTGTAAATTATAAATGCCCCGTAGGTCAACGGGCCGAATCACAGTTCGGCAAGATTCTTACGTGAGGCACCACGACAGGTGCGTTCATGGCCAGGGGCAGCGACAACCTCCCGCAGGTTTTTGCTGGCTGTCATGGCTTGGGCGAGCGACCTGCGGGAGGTTTCTGCCTCTCAAATCCACATGCCGGATAATTTGCCCGTGGCGTTGCATTCCTGGGAACTCTCGCCCGAAGAGGCCATCGCCGTCCAGCAAAGCCTGCGCCGTCGGCTGGTGTTGCAATGGGACGGCCGCGCAGTCGAAACCATCGGCGGCGTGGACGTGAGCCTGACCGACCAGGAGGCGCGCGCAGCCATCGTGGTGCTACGCCTGGCCGACCTCACGCCTATCGAAGGCGTCATCGCTGGCGCGCCGCTCGTCTTCCCATACGTCCCTGGGTTGCTCGCCTTCCGCGAGGGGCCGGCCATCCTGGCAGCGTGGGAACGGTTGCAGAACAAGCCCGATCTGATCATGTTTGATGGACAGGGCATCGCGCATCCACGCGGCATCGGCATCGCCTCGCAAATGGGGTTGTGGCTGGAGCGACCCACCATCGGCGTGGGCAAATCCAGGCTCTACGGACAATTCGACCCACCCGGGCCGAACGCCGGCGACGCGAGCGACCTGCTCGACCCGCAGACGCACGAGATCATCGGGGCTGTTTTGCGGACGCGCGCAGGCGCCAATCCCGTGTTCGTCTCACCCGGCCATCGGATTGACGTGCCGCACGCGGTGGACTTCGTGATGCGATGCGCGCGGGGCTACCGTCTGCCGGAGCCGACGCGCTGGGCACACAAGCTGGCCGCCGGCGAGGCTTTGCCGACCATCGAAACGCACCAGGCTGGCGATCAGCTCTCGCTGTTCTGAAGGCAGCGCACGAGCGCGGCATCGTCCAGCACCGTGCGCAGGTCGAGCACCACGCGATCGTCTTTAATGCGGGCGATGATGCCCTGAGCGCGCAGCCAGGCCAGCACGTCGTGGGGCGCACGCGCCGACGACGACAGCGCGATCAGCGTCGTCGGCAGCGTTTCGCCGGGCAACGAGCCACCGCCGACCGTGCTCTCGCCTTCGAGGAGTTCTGCATTCAACCCGTGTTGGGCAACCCAGCCGGCGATCCCGGCCAGCAGGCGCTGCGCGCGGGCAGCGATCTCGCCCTTGGGCGCGGCCAGCATGCGCAGTACGGGGACTTCGCGCTGCGCCTCGTCCCGCACGTAATGCAACAAAGTCGCCGTCAGCGCAGCCAGGGTGAACTTGTCGGCGCGGAAGGCGCGCGCCAGCGGATGGCTGCGACAGCGCTCGATCCAGGCACGCTGACCAACCATTACGCCGGCTTGTGGCCCGCCCAGCAGCTTATCCCCGCTGAAGGTCACGATGGCCGCGCCGGCGCGGATGCTATCTTGCGGCATCGGCTCGCGGCGCAGGCCGAACTGCGAAGTGTCCACCAGGGCGCCGCTGCCAACATCGTCGAGTACCGGGATCGGTTCGGCGCCGGTTGGTGCAGCGTGTTCGCGAGCGAGTCGCACCAGCTCGGCCACGTCGACTTCCTGGGTGAAACCGAGCATCCGAAAATTCGACGGATGCACGCGCAAGATCGCGCCGATGCCCGGCTCATGCCCGGCGTACTCACGGAGCGCTTGCGCGTAGTCGGCCAACCGCGTGCGGTTGGTGGTGCCTACTTCAATCAACCGCGCGCCACTCTGCGCCATGATCTCCGGGATGCGAAAGCCGCCGCCGATCTCCACCAGTTGGCCGCGCGAGATCACCACGCCCCGCCCGCCGGCAACGGCTGCCAGCATCAACACGGTGGCCGCCGCGCAATTATTCATGACGAGCGCGGCCTCGGCGCCGGTCAGCAAACACAGCAACCGCTCGGCTTCTTCGCCGCGTCGCCCGCGCTCACCGGTGCGCAGGTCGAACTCCAGCGCACTGTAGTCGCGGGCGACAGTTTGCATCGCCTCCTGCGCAGCCCGGCTGAGCGGTGCGCGACCGAGGTTGGTGTGGATGATCACGCCGGTGGCGTTGATGATGGGCGCCTGACCGCTAACGACGGGCGACCGCAACAGGTCGCGCGCAGCAGCGATCAACTCGGCATGAGTCGGCATTGGCGCCCCGCTGCGGACGGCCAGGCGAACCCGGCTCAGCACTTCGCGCAAGGCGTGCACCACGCGCAGATGTCCCTCGGCTTCCACCAATCCATTAGCCTGAGCGAGCAGCTCGCCGACGCTCGGCAACTGCCGCAGCCTGTCGTTCGCGGACATTGTGCGGAGATTATAGGGCTGCGGCGTCCCAACTTGCTGCCGCACACCGGCTACCCCGTGCTCGAGCTCGGCTGCGTCACGCATGGCCGGATCGAAGCCTCGGTGGTGGGCGCACAAGGGACGATCGTTGACGTCGGGTGGTCCGAACGCTTGTGGCGCGATCGGTATCCATTGCCCTTGAGCTGCTCGCAGCCAAGCTCGAAGTGACCGATGCGTATGCCGATACCCCTCACCCGCCCCGCCCTTCCCGCTCAATCATCTGGATCGCTGCGCGCATGAAGCCCAACGCAAAGGCCATGCCGGCGTGCCACGGCGCGGGGCAACTCATCTGCGGCGTGTGGTCAGGGATGAGCACACCCTCAAAGTTATTCTTGTGCAAAACGCGCAGCACCGCAATCATGTCCACGTCGCCTTCGTCCACGAATACCTCTTCGTAGGTCGGCACCTGCCCGCGCACATTGCGGAAGTGGATGTAGCCGATGCGGCCGGTGGCGCTGTAGCGGTCCACCATGTCGTAGATGTTGGCGAAGCCGTCCCGGCTGCCAAACCGATCGCTCATTTCGGCCAGCGTGCCCAGGCAAAACTCCATCGCATTATAGGGCGAGGGTGCAAGGTCGAGCACGCGTTGATACGAGTCCCAACGGTATACCAATCGCGGCGTGCCGCGCAGCGTAGGCAGCGGCGGGTCATCAGGATGCAGCGCTAGCTTCACGCCGGCTTCTTCGGCCACCGGCAGCAGTTCTTTCAAGAATCGCTCGAAGCGATCCCATAGCTGCTCGTGGGTGATCGGCTCAACGACGCCAGACCGACCGATGGGATCGAACGCCTGCGTGTCATAGACCATGTTCCACACCATGCCCTTGGGAATCGGCGTCTCGATGGCGTGGTGGTAACCAACCGATACGGCATGGCCGCGCGCGAACGGGCCATGATCGCGCCCCCACACACCGGCCAGGCTGAAGTTGTAGCCCATAATCGGGATGCCGGCTCGGCCCATGTCGCGGATGATCTGCTTGAGGTGCGCCATCTGCGCATCGCGCTTGGGGCCGTCGAGCAGCACGTCATACCAGTGCGCCGGCTCGAAGTTTTCGATGGCCTCCAATTCCAGCCCTTCGGCGTTGACCGCCGCCTTCAAGTCGCGGAACCACTCATAGGTCCACGTGCCGTCCATCGGGTCGCTGACACCGAAACCATACAGCGGCGAGCCTTCGGTGGTAAGCGCCGCGCTGTCCGGCTTCTTGAAGTGACCGACGATATGGGCGACGATGTGCGTGGCACCGCACTGCTTGGCGAAGCGGAAGTTGTCCGCAGTGAGCATGTTGCCGTAGAGACCAAGTCCGAGTTTCATGGTGAAAATTGAACCACGAATTGCACAAAGGCAGGATCTTTGGCCTGTGGGGGCGCACCAGAGATTCGGCGGATCATGCTATGGGTTGGCCCGCCGTCCGAGCTATCGGACACTGCGCCGGCGTGGCGTATCGTCCGGCCGGTGTGCCGATCCCGACCGACGGTCGTTCAAACGACCATTCGATGGGCGCGTCCGCGGCAGACGCTTGTCGGCGGGTTGCGATTTTGCCTGTCCTTGCGGTTGCTCCGGCGCAGCGGCCGAGCCGTAGTCGAATCCCTCCAGCCGGCGTCGCTCGATCGGCTGCTGCAACGCGCGCTCGATGTCGCGCACCATGCCGTTGTCCTCCGGCGTGACCAGTGTGAAGGCATCGCCGGCGCGTTCGGCCCGACCGGTGCGGCCGATGCGATGGATATAGGCGTCCACCGTGTCGGGAATGTCGAAGTTGATCACGTGCGACACGCTCTCGATGTCCAGCCCGCGCGCGGCGATGTCGGTCGCGACCATGACCTGATACTTGCCATCCTTAAAGCCCTGTAACGCGCGCTGGCGCTGATTCTGCGAACGATCGCCGTGCAGACGGGTAGCCGCGAAGCCCTGCCGGGCCAAGGCGCGCGATACTTTCTCGGCGCGGTGCTTGGTGCGGGTGAACACCAACATCGAGAACGCATCGGCCTTCCTCAGCAACGCGACGAGCAGGTCGAGCTTCAGATGGTGCGGCACGGGATAGAGCGCATGGGTCACCGTGACGGCCGGCGCGCTGACGCCGATGGCAATGCGCTGCGGCTCGCGCAGCGACCGGTTGGCCAACTCTTCCACCTCGCGCGGGAAGGTGGCCGAGAACAGCATCGTCTGGCGCTGACGAGGCACGTGACTCAGCACGCGCCGCACCTGCGGCAAAAAGCCCATGTCGAACATGCGGTCGGCCTCGTCCAAAACCAATACCGCGATCCTATCCAACTTCGCCAATCCGGCGTCAATGTGATCGAGCAGGCGGCCGGGCGTGGCCACCAGGATCTCGACGCCCTCGCGCAGCGCTTTCTCTTGCGGCGAAGCGCTCACGCCGCCGTAGATTGCCGCGCTGCGGATGCGTGTGTGCCTGGCCAGCGCCTTGATCGCCTCGTGGATCTGCTCGGCCAGTTCGCGGGTGGGCGTGATGATCAGCGCACGGTGGAATCGGGCGTGGTGCGGCGCATTGGCGTGCGCCTGAAGCAAGCGCTGCAGGATGGGCAACACGAACGCCGCCGTCTTGCCGGTGCCGGTTTGGGCGGTGCCGACGATGTCTTTGCCGGAGAGCGCGACCGGAATGGCTGCGGCCTGGATCGGGGTCGGCGTCGTGTAGCCGGCTTCGGCAATGGCGCGCATCAGGCGCGCATCGAGGTTGAAATCTGAGAAACTCATGCTTGGATCCATTCGCGAAGGAAACAACAGCCGCGAATGGCACCCTTCGCTTGCGTCAACGGCCAAACCGTGCCGCAGTGCCTTTCGAGGAATAACACCTACATCTTACCACGTTGCCTGACCGCTTCGTAGATCACCAGCGCGGCGCTCGTAGCCACGTTCAGCGAATTGATGCGCCCGAACATTGGAATGCGCACGGCAGCGTCGGCCTGGTCGAGCCATAGCTTTGATAATCCGTATTTCTCCTCACCGACGGCAATCGCCGTTGGTCGGGTGAAGTCGAACTCCATATAGCTCGTCGGCAACCGTCCACGCACCGGGTTGGGGGTAGTGGCGACGATGGTGACGCCGCGCTCGCGCAGCCAGCGAATCGCCTCGGCGCTGGTGCACTGCGCGACCGGCACACTGAACAGCGCACCTTGCGAAGCGCGCACGACATTGGGGTTAGTCAAATCAGCTTTAGGATCACAAAAGAGGAAGGCATGCACGCCCGCCGCGTCGCAGGTGCGCAACATCGCGCCCAGGTTGCCGGGCTTCTCCACGGCCTCGGCGACGAGGTACAGCGGTTGGGGATGGGGAATCGGAAATTGGTTGAGCCGCGCGATCGAGAAGTCCGGCCGCTTCACCACTGCCAACCAACCATCCGGCCCGTCGCGATAGGCCATCTTCTCGAACACCGGCCGCGTGGTCTCGATGACTTCGGAGCCGGCATCACGCACACGCCATTGCAGGTTATCATGCGCATTGGGGCTGTGAGCCGGTTTGAACAGGTCGGGGCAGATGAAGACCGTCTGCGGCCGCACGCCGCAATCGAGCGCGAGCGACAGCGGGTCGAACCCTTCGACCAGCATCAGGCCATCCTCATCACGCTGGCGCTTATCGCGCAGCGCGACGACGTGTTTGACGCGCGGATTGGTTAGGCTGGTGATGAGCATGGAATTCGCCCGTCAGGGAATGTTATCCTAACGCAGGAGAGCATGGGGTGCGTTCACCAATAGGGGCAAGAACCTCCCGCAGGCTGCTCATCCAAGTCGTGATAGCCAGCAAAAACCTGCGG
>JAIMBB010000105.1 GCA_023511655.1 Anaerolineae bacterium | reverse complement strand
GCATTCTCGGCCTGCAGGCGGGCGTTCTCCGCTCGCAGATCGGCCACTTCCGCCTGCAGACGGACAATCTGGGCCTCGAGAGAACTCAGTCGCTTGAGCAGGATTTCTACTTCGGGCAGTTGCTCAGCCACGACGATAATTTACCGCACTTCCCGTAGAATGGTAGGCAGTTACATGCAAACGTATAATCCCGCAGGCTCGGTGCCATGCAACTGGCGTGGCACATAGTGATCGGCTACAAAGCCCGGCGGCTCCATCGCTCGTAAATCGCGTCGCTCGGCGCCTGTCGAAGGGGTGGCTCGTCGCGAGGGCGTTGTGCAATGTGATGCGATTCCCTATCTGATCGGCTTTGACGCGCTGGATGCCACCCAACCGCATTTGCGCGAACCGTTCACGAGGTGCGAAACTTCTTATATAGATGAGGATTGAATTCCATGGCTGACTTGTTTGATAAGATTGCAAAAGACCCGGTGCTTGCTGCCGCCCGCATGGGGCGTGAACAAGGCATCTATCCCTACTTCAAACCATTATCCGAGACCGAGGGCACCGAGGTGGTGATCGGTGAGCATCGGCTGATCATGATCGGCTCGAACAACTATCTGGGCCTCACCACACATCCACGAGTGCGTAAGGCAGCGATCGAGGCGATCGAGCGCTACGGCACCTCGTGCACGGGCAGCCGCTTCCTGAACGGCACGCTGGAGCTGCACAAAGAACTGGAGCGTCGGCTGGCCAGGTTCCTGGGGAAAGAGGCAGCCTTGATCTTTGGCACGGGCTACCAGTCAAACCTGGGCGCGATCACTGCTTTGATGGACAAGGATGACATCGCCATCGCCGATCGCGAAATTCATGCCTCGCTGGTTGACGCGATTAGGATGGCCGGCTGCCAGATGAAGCGGTTTCGCCACAACGACCTCGACGATCTGGAGCGCGTGCTAAAGGAATGCAGCAACGCGCCCAAGCTCATCGTGGTGGATGGGGTGTATTCAATGGGCGGCGATCTTGCCCCGTTGCCTCAGATCATCGAACTGGCCAGAAAATACGGCGCGCGATTGTTTGTGGACGACGCGCATGGCCTGGGCGTGATGGGCGAAGGCGGGCGCGGCACACATTTCCACTTCGACTGTGTGGACGAGGTGGACGTGGTCATGGGCACATTTAGCAAGTCGTTTGCCTCGCTGGGGGGCGTGGTGGCCGGCGATCGCGACGTGATTGACTACATCCAGCATCATGCACGTTCGCTAATCTTCAGCGCGTCCATGCCGCCGGCCAACGTCGCCACCGTCCTGGCCTGTCTGGATGTGATCGAGGAAGACCCCAGCTACGTGCAGCGCGTGCATGTGCAATCGGCCAAGGTGCGCGATGGCTTACGCGGCATGGGCTACGACTGTGGCCAGAGCGTGACGCCCATCGTGCCGGTGTTCATCAAGAACGAAATGCACACCGTATTCATCTGGAAGGCGCTCTTCGACAACGGCGTATATACCAACCCGGTGCTGCCGCCGGCCGTGCCGCCTAGCAAGAGCTTGCTGCGCACCAGCTACATGGCTACCCACACCGACGAGCAAATCGAAACCGTGCTCGAGGTGTTCGAACGCGTCGGCCAGGCGACGGGATTTTTGCAACCCGTCAGTGCGTGAGCAGCACGGAATCAACCCTATGAGAAAGCGGGCGTCCCTGTGCAGGGACGCCCGCTTTCTGCAGGTGTGACGGGCTGGCGAGCTAGCTGTTGCCCAATTTCGGGAGCGACGACGCGACGTTCGAAGCTGCCTGGCTAGCTGCTGAAGCGACGTCCTTGGCAGCCTCCGCCACGTCCTTTGCCGCGGCGCTGGCCACTGACACTGCCGATTCGGCCCCGGTTTTCGCAGCTTCTGTCGCGCCAGATACTGCAGCGGCTGCAGGAGCCAAGGCGGCTCCGGCGCTCTTCAGCGCCGTCTCCGTGTTTCGGACGGCCAGTTCCGTGTTGCGCATCAACGTCTCGGTATTCTTCATCAGCATCTCGCTGTTCTTCACCGCAGCTTCAGCCGACTTGCGGCTTTGCTCGGCCACCTGCATGGCGGCACGCGAGTTGTACTCCACGTCGGTGAGAAGGCGCAACAGGGCGCCAAACGCGAGCAGGGGAATGCCGTTCGCCAAGCCCAGCAAAACTGGACCCCAGCCGACCATGTTGAAGCCTTGGTTGTAGCCGGGCCAGAAGTTGCCGGTCAGCAAGACCAGGCCGCCGATCAACCCGATGGCCAGCACGATGATGCCCACGACGATGAGAACCGTCCCCAAGACTCTTAGCCCGCCGTATCTTCGCGGTACATTCATAGGTGTAACCCCTTTCGCCTTCGGATGCGACTTAGTTGCCCGATCCGAACGGCAACGGAATCCTCTGCGAACCGGGTGCGGGCGGGAACCGCAGCGCGAGTTCGGCGTTCACGCTCGACAGCGTCGGCCCGAACATCTTGACCAACTCGTTGATCTGGCTGAATTCGGGATAGGTGTTCAGCGCAACGATCACTTCCGAAGTGTTCTTCAAGCAGTTGTCATCGCATACCAAGTTGGGGAGCGGCTTGTCGTTGAAGGCCAAAGCCAAGCCATCTCCTTCGCTGCGCATTGAGACGTGCTGGATGCCACGATCAATCATCGCCCGCGTGAAGGCCGGGTCAAGTTTGAGCATGGTCAGATCCACGCCGAACATCTGCTCGAGCTCCGACACGGAGATGCCGGCCACCGAAGGAACGCCGTTCTGATCGTAGTCAATGACCACGCGGACCTGAACCGAGTCGTCCCCAGGCGTCGCCGGGGCGGCGGGCGCCGGAGCCTTTGGATCACGCAGCGGAATCTCCGGTGCGCCGGTGCTCGGGACGCGAATCACCAGGCCCAGGCCAAGGCTGCGGGCCAACGGCAGGAAGCGCTTGGCCAGCGAAGCGTAGCCCTCGTAGCCGGGAGCAAACATCCCCGTCACGGTTTCGGCCACGTCACCCACCGTCGAGAGCGATTCCTCGCTCAGGCGGATGGACGGAAGCTGCTTGCCATTGGCGTAGATGAAAGCACCCTTCCCGTGGAAGGCGAGTTCGATGTGCTGCACGCCGGTGCTCTTCAGGTAGTCCACCCAATCCTTGCCGATCGCAAATTGCGAAAGGTCCAGCGTGCCGAACGTCAGCGTTCTGATCATGTCGGGGCTGAGCCCGGCGATGGAAGGCGTACCGTTGTCGTCGAGTGCGACTTCTATACGGGGTAGTGCCAGGAAGAAGTCGCTGTTCCTGTCTACCTCTGCAGCAGGTGCGCCGCATGCGGAAAGCATGAGTGCCAGCGCGGGGATCAATAACGAGACACGCTTTGCGAATTTCATGAGCTGTTCCCTCCAGGATTGAAACTGTAATTTATGGCCCACCGCCGCATTGAGCGTCGCGGTTCTAGGCCATAGTTTTACACACTTTCGATCAATTGCGCAAATCGCTTTTCACACATGTTCGCGGTTAGCTCCCAGTCGCGTTTTCCGGATGATTCGTTCTCCTCAATTCGTGCAGTATCTTGGCAGTGAGGGCGACCTACGCGAACAGCGGCGCCATCTCCAAGCGCGCGATCTGGCTCGTCATCTCGTCGGCAGTTGGCCTGGGACGCAGGTGCGCTCGATCGGCCGCGTCGAGTACCAGCGGCAGAACATGAATGTCGCCGACGCTGTTCAGGAAGATGCCTGGCCGTCCCAACACCCAACGCACAGCCCGGTCAATCTCGGCTGGGTCGGTCAGCGGCCGGTACCATGTGGCCGCCGTGCGAGCCTCTTCGCCCCACGGGCGTTGGGTGATGGATTTGATCGTCTGCACGGCGACGTTGCGCGACTGACAGGTCTGCATCAATGTTTCGAAGTCGTGTGCATATTGCGGATTCTGCATGAGGATGTAGCTATATGGCAACAGCACCGAATCGAAGTCAAAGCGCTCCAGGCTACGCGAATGCATCGCGGCGATGCCCAGGCCATGGCCGGTCACGCCGATGAAGCGCACCAGGCCGCGCTCCCTTGCTTCGACAGCAGCTTCGAGCGCCCCGCCTGGCCCCATCGCCACTTCCCATTCCTCCATCGTGGCCAGGTTGTGCAATTGGATCAGATCCACTTGATCCACCTGCAGCCTCTCTAGCGAGCGATGGATTTCGTCTCGTGCCTCAGCATACGTGCGCTTGCCGGTCTTGGTCGCTAGAAAGAAGCGATCTCTATAGCGCTTCATCCATGGCCCAAGCCGCAACTCCGAATCGCCGTAGCTTGCGGCGGTGTCAATGTGATTGACCCCATAGCGCATGATGAGCGCCATTGTGCGATCGGCCTCATCTTGCGATACGTTGCTGAGCGCAGCCGCGCCAAAGATGAGGCGTGTGCTTTGATGCCCTGTCCGGCCAAAGGGCTGTGTCGTGATCATGATCGGCTCCCTTTGCGCGGTGGTCCGGCGCTGGCCGGCTTCATCGCGCACTGAATTGTGCATGAGATATATTAAATCCGTATGTTCACCGGTTGTCCACGCTCTGCTGCTTCAATTGCTCCGAACACCATTGCCAGGCTCTTGATGTTGTCGGTGCAGACGGTCTCGGGCGTCCCGCCTTCGCGCACGCAGCGCACGAACTGGCGGATCAAGCTGGCGTGTCCTTCGCTTAGCCCGGTCGTGTCGAGCTCGGGCAAGGGCAGCTCGCGCTGTTTGCGGATGAAGCCGCTGCTTTCGTCCGGTGTTTGAGCGCGGAAGCCGTTGCCGCCGTCCCAGGTGGCGCTGCCATTTGCGCCGATGAAGCGCCATTCGCCCTCCCAGCTCGTGTTCAAGCCCTCGGCGCACCAACTGCCGCGATAGGTAAATATCGCGCTATTGCTCAACTCGAACACGGCGATGGCCGAGGCGTCGCGCTCATACCACGACCCGTGCGGGTTCCACTCTTTGCAGAAGGCGACGCGCACCGTATCGGCGCCGGTCAGGAAGCGCGCCTGATCGAAAGTGTGGATGGCCATGTCGAGCAAGAGGACGTGGGACATGTGGTCGCGGAAGCCGCCGAAGTGGGCGCCGATGTAAAAATCGCAGTTCACGGTGGTCAGCGGCCCGATGGCGCCACGGCGCAGGAACTCGCGCACGCGGCGGATGGGCGCAGTGTAACGCCGATTTTGGACCACGGCATACAGTCGGCCGGCGCGCTGTGCCGCTTCGACCATCCGGCGGGCGTCGTCCATCGAAGCGGCCATCGGCTTCTCACCTAGCACATGACAGCCATGCCGCAGCGCAGTCAACGTCGTCTGCGCATGCGCCTCCGGCACGGTCACGTCGAACACGATGTCCGGCCGAGTCGCAACCAGCATCGCTTCCAGGTCGTCGCCGGTGTGTGCATCGGCGAGGGCAAACTCGTCCTTGCGCGCTCGCGCTGCGTCTTCGACGATGTCCACCAACCCGGCGATGGATAGTCCCTCGGTCGCCGCGGCTGCTCTCAGCCAGGCTCGGCTCATGCTGCCGCAACCGACCAGGACGGCGCGCAGTGTGTCCATACTGTGATATTTGTCGGTCAGCTTGGGAGAGTCGTCAAGTCGTTTGGGTCATCAAGTCGTTGGGTCGTCAGGTCGTCAAGTCGTCAGGTCGTCAAGTCGTCGGGTCGTCAGGTCTGATTTGACTGGTTCGAAAGACTTGACCGACTCGACCGACTCGACTGACTTGACCGACTTGACCGACTTGACTGACTCGACTGACTCGACCGACTCGACCGACTTGACGACTCATACGAACGCATCCGTCAGCGCTTGTCGCATCACATCCACGGGCGCGTCTCGGCCTGTCCAGATGGTGAACGCGATTGCCCCCTGATACACGAGCATGCCCAGCCCGTCGAGCGTCTTGGCGCCTTTGGCGGTCGCTTCGATCAGGAAGCGCGTGCGTGGTGGATTGGGCACTACATCGCACACTAGCATGCCCGGCCGGATCGCATCCATGTTCACGCTGGGTTTGTCGTCCACATGTGGATAGAGGCCGATGTTAGTTGCGTTGATGACGAGATCGGTGTTTTCCGGAACCGTGTAATCACCTAGCCACCAAACGAACTCCGCCGGCGTAGAAGTTTTGTCGTTGATGAGTTGAACGAGCGACTCGCCGCGTTGGGTGGTACGATTGACGATGGTGATGTGGTTTGCGCCAGCCAGGGCCAGCTCAACCGCAATTGCGCGCGCTGCGCCACCTGCTCCGAGCACGACCACCCGCTTGCTGTTCGGATTGGTGTTGGCGATGAGCCTGAGCGACATCAGGAAGCCCTTGCCATCGGTGTTGGTGCCGATGAGCGCGTCGCCATCGCGCACCACGGTGTTCACTGCTCCGATCAGCGCGGCCTCCGGCGTGATCCGGTCGAGGTAGCGCAACACAGCCACCTTGTGGGGAATGGTCAGGTTGATGCCGCGAAAGTTCATTGCGCGCATACCGGCCATGGCCGCGCCCAGGTCTTCGGCTTTGACGTGAAAGTTCTGATACCGCCAGGCTAGCCCTGAGGTCCTGAAGGCGGCCTCGAACATCAGGAGGGTGGGATTCTCGTCCACCGGATCGCCGAACACGCCGACGATCTCGTGGCGGTAGTTGGTTGAGGCCATGTCGAAGATTGAGCTATTGTAGATCGGCTGGTTCTTGTTCCCGGATCACCGGCTGTAGGCCGCCGCCACGCCGCCATCCACAGTCAGCATCGCGCCGGTGGTCTTGAGAGCGCGATCGGAGGCGAAGAACAGCACAGCCTCGGCTACGTCCTCTGGGAAGACGTTCACCTTCAGCGTGGTGCGTGCGGCGTAGTAGGCCTCCAGTTCTTCGGGCCGGATGCCATAGTTCCGGGCGCGCTCTTCGCGCCAGCGGCTGCTCCAGATGCCGCTGCCCTGCAGCACGGCGTCGGGCAGCACGCTGTTCACGCGGATGCCGCTGGCGCCGCCTTCCTCGGCCAGGCAGCGCGCCAGGTGCAGCTCGGCCGCTTTGGCTGCGCTATAGGCGCTGGCGTTTCTGCCGGCGTATACGCTGTTCTTGCTGCAGATGAAAACGATTGAACCGCCCCGACCCTGTTGCTTGAGCACCCGGAAGGCCTCGCGTGCTACCAGGAAGTAGCCCGTGGCCAGGATGTCCATGTTGCGGTTCCAATCGGCCAGCGTGGTATCTTCGATCGGCGCGCTGGTGGCGATGCCGGCGTTATTCACCACGATGTCCACGCCGCCATACTCGCGGCAGGTCAGCGCAAAAGCCGCGCTCACTTCTGCCTCGCTGGTGACGTTGCAGGCAACGGCGACGGCGCGCTTGAGTCCATGGGTCTTGACGAGCTCGGTGGCTACTTCCTGCGCGCCGGCCAGGTTGATGTCGGCGATGACCACGTGCGCGCCTTCCTGCGCCAGCCGCCGGGCGATGGCGCGGCCGATGCCGCTGGCAGCACCCGTGACCAGGGCGACGCGGCCGGCCAGCTCGCGATCCGGCGGCCGCAGCGTGAGCTTATACAGCTCCAACGGCCAGTATTCGATGTCGAACGAATCCTTCTCATCGAGCGACGTGAATTGGTCCACCCGCGTGCACAACTCCATCACAGCGATGGCGCGGTGATAGAGCTGACGTGACACGTCGGCCTGCATTGCATCGCGGCCGGTGTTGAACATGCCCAGGCCCGGCACCAGGATCACCCGCGGGGCCGGGTCGGCCATCTTCACGTTTGGATCGGTGTTGAACCGGTTGAAGTATTCCGCATAGCGCGTGGCGTATTGCGCGACGCCGTCTCTCAACGACTGCTTCAAAGCGTCAACGTCGTGGCCGTCCCAGGTGACGAACAGCGGCACGCGCTTGGTGTGCACCAGGTGATCAGGACAGGCCGCGCCAACCTGGGAGAGCGCTTCGGCGTCGTGGCGGGTGAGGAAGCGCAACACGTCTTCGCTGTCGTCGAAGGTGACGATGGCTTTGCGATGCGCTGTGACCGCCCCGCGCAGCACCGGCATCACCGCAGCGGCGACCGCCTCGCGGGTGTGTTTCGCGATACTCAGGGTGAGCTTCTCCAACGCCTCGTTCACCCTGGACAAGCCGAACACGCGCTTCTCGGCTTCGCGCAACGCATCCTCGGCGCGCTGGATATGCGCGATGGTGCTGAGGTAGCTGCTTTTGGCGTCCTCGCCCCACGTGATCAAGCCGTGCTTGCCCATGATCACGCAAGTGGCTTCGGGATGCGTGCGCAGCAATGTGCCGATGCGCTTGCTCAGCTCAAAGCCGGGTCGGAGGTAGGGCGCCCATACCATGTCGTCGCCGAAGACCTCGCGGGCGGCTGCCTCGCCGCGCTCCGCGCAGGCCAGGGCGATGATGGCATCGGGATGGGTGTGATCCACATGCGTGTGCGGCGTGAAAGCATGCAGTAGCGTCTCGATGGACTGGCGCGGACGATTCGGCTCGAACTGGCAACGGGTGAGATAGGCGACCATCTCTTCGTCGCTCATCTCGTCGCGTTGCATCAGCGGCAAGACCTCGTCCAGCTTTAAGCCGGCAAAATCTTTGCCGGTGCAGTTGGCCATGTCGGCGCCGCTGCCTTTCACCCACAGCACGTTGATCGCGCGACCCAGGTGATCGGTCTCCACGGCCTTCACCGATGTATTGCCGCCGAAGATGTTCACCACGCTGCGATCGGCGGCGAGCAGCCGCGAGCGGTAGGCGAGTAAATCCAACGGGCTCAGCCCGCGCACGTCATCGTCGTTCCAGAGATTCTTGGGCATGGTTGCATCGTTTTTAAGTTTTAAGGTTTGAGTTTAGGGTCCAGAGCTGCTCGTTCTTAGCCGGGAGTCGTGAGCCGGGAATTGGGCATGCAGCATGCAGTTTAGCGCGGAATGAAAAGCCCTTTGGCCGCCGTGCGATGGATGGCGGACGTAGGTTGTAGCGACGTTCAGCCGGCGCAGAGCGCGTTCGGCGATGCGCCCGACGGCGATGACCTGATCCGGTCGCTTCCAATTCAAGAAGAGCTTAAGCACGACCAGGCCGGCGCGCAACTCTGCCCCTGAAGGTTGACGATTCGACAAAGGGCGTCCGGGTGGGCAGGGGTGCCAGGGAAAGACGTTCCAAAAGATCACGTCATCGCGCATGCCGACGGTGCGCCAGACACAGCGCGCGGAGCGCTCGTCATAGTCGCCGTACAGGCTGGAGGTGCGGAAGCGTGGGTCGTTCCATTCGCGCAGTTGCGCCTCGCAGGTGAAAGGGATGCCGGTGAAGCGGCAGCCGGCGTAGCCCGCCGCCTCGCCGATCAGCGCGATGTGAGCACCGGCGCGCGCAGCCAGGTAGTGCGCCAGATTGGTCAACCGGATCGCGGCGGCGTCGGGCAGATCGAGGCGCGGATCGCCCTGCATGTATGGGTTGAAGACGCTGGGGTGCGCTGCGTCCTCCAGCGCTGCCAGCAGTCCCCGCAGCTTTTGATCGCCGTTCACAGCACGCCCAGTATCCATCCCTCGATCTCGGCAATGACGCGCTCTTCGGGCCTGAGTGTGGGGTGGAGGAAGTGATCGAGCGCACCGTTGCGCGCCGCCTGTTGCAGCCACCTCGCGACGACGTAGGCGTCGTGCTGGTCGGCAGTGCGCTCTTCGTTGGGCCATGCCGCGCGCCACAGGCTGGGATACACCTCGGCGATCAGCGAACGCCCGTCCGGCACATCCCAGCCGTCGAAGGGCCAAAAGTGCGCGCCCTCGCCGAGTTGCTGGCGCAGATAGCGCAGCCAAGGCAGCCCGGCGTGGGTGGACTTGGCCACGCTCCCCTGCACATCGAAGTGAAAGACCGACTTGGCCGCGCCGGCGCGCACCTCGCACAGCAGCCGCCAGCGCCGGTGGCCCATACGCGCTGCGCCGTTGCCACAGATGCCATCACGCACGAAGTCCACATAGGTGTGGTCGTCGTCGGTCGGCCAGTGGCGTTGGAAGTCGTCGAGGAAAGCCGGCCAGTCTGGCGGCAGCTTGTATTTTTGAAAGTATTGGAGCGGGAAGGAGAACCCGTGGTCTATGCCGACCAGCGCCGGCGGGCCGTTGTGCAGCTGCTCGGCCAGCCACTCGGCGATGCCGCGGCGCGTCCAGTACTTGCGCGAGCTGGGCGGCGGAGGTACTTCGGCCGGCGGCGTATCGCCCTCGGCCAGGTAGACGCGCAAGCCGGGCAGGCTTGATGTCGGCGTCTGTGCGCCAGAGTAGTCAATGCCGATGGTTCGGAAGAAGTCGGTCACAGAGGTTCATGCAATTGTAAGCACGTCCGCCAATTAGCCTGCGAATCCTCCGTCCAGCCCAAGCACGCGCGCCAAGTTCTCTCCCAGCACCTTCTGCTGAGCGGCGGCGTCGTGATCGCGCAGCAGTGCGCGATACATAGCGAGCTGCACATGCATCAACCCGAACGGCATATCGCTGCCGAAGCACAGCCGATCCGGGCCGAGCGCATGCAACGCCCGCAGGATGGCGCGCTCGCCGACGGCGCTGCCGATGAGCATGATGTTGGCGTGCTCGGCGGCGACCTCGACCGCTGCACGATCCAACGGGGGGATGCCTGCCCCGCCGATGTGGATCAGGAAGAAGGTAGTCTCAGGGAAGCAGGCGGCGATGCGCCCCAGCCGCATGGGATGGGTGTTCTCGTAAGCGTCAGCGCCGATATGGAAGGCCAGCGGTTTGCCGTAGGCAGCCGCTGTTTCGATCAGCGCCATCACCGCAGGATCGTCAATCACATAGTCATCCTGCGCGCCGTTGAACTTGAGGCCGTAGAAGCCGTATTCTTCGAAACAGCGCTTGATTGTGTCCCTGGTCACCTCGACGCCCAGCCGTGGGTTGGCCCATCCGAAGCCGATCAGCCGATTGGGGTAGCGGCAAGTCGCCTCGTATACGGCATGGTTCTCCGGCTCGATGTCTTTGTTATAAGGCGGCTTGAGCCAGACCAGGGCTTTGTCCACGCCGGCGCGGTCCATATGTCTAACCAGCTCATCTGCGGTGATGGCCAGGGCATCGAACTTGTGCGACGAGATGTGACAGTCAGCATCTATGATCATGTGGCGTGGGATTGGTCAGGTTGCGTAGAACGTCGTCACCGACATGGCCGGCGCCGCGTAGTTTAGCACGCCGGCGTTGGCGTCGAATGTGCCGAGGGGAGCGTAGTGCTCTGTTTCCGAGCTGCGATAGGCCGTGAAACGCGATGGCGCGCCGACGATCTGAATGCACATCTCCGCCGGCTCGGGGGCGATGTTGGTCACGATGAACGCGTCGGGGTGGTTCGTGCCGTTGTTTGCAAAGCCGATCAGTGTGACTTGCGGATCGTTGGATCTCACGGGTGTCACCGCCATGCCCGGCTGCCCGGCCCGGCAAACCTGCTTGAAGAAGTAGTAGCCCTTCTCCACGCTGAAGTGTCCGCCTTCGTGAACGCGAATGGCTGTGCCAGGGTTGGGATCGCCGCCGACCCACAGGGTGGGGCGCTGCACGGCCGCCCAGGGGATGATGGCGTTCACTTTTGCCGCGTAAATGTTGTTGTGAACTTCCCAGATGAACTCTGCATCCATCCTGCTCCAACCGGTCGAAGTCACCCAAGCGTGCAGATCCGGTCTGTGGGCGCGCAGCACGTCAATCCCTGCGCTGCGCCAATCGCCGTAACCGAGCCCGACATGCCGACTGAAGAAGCCGTGGGAAGTGATCAGGCCGATGTTGGCCAAGGCTCGCGCGTCCTCGACAATGGCGTCGGCGTAACCGAATTCGGAGAAACGATACCAGTTGGAGGTCTCGCCGGGTGTAATGCCGACGTCGTGCAGGCCTTGCCGGTCGAGCATTTCGCGCATGAAGCCGATGAAATCGGCCACCTGCTCCGGCGGCCAGTACATGTTGTAATCGTGGCTGAGCGCGTCCCAGGTGCTGCCGTCCAGCGGCCATCGTCGCCAATCCTCGCCCTCGTTGTGCAGCGACACGTAACGGACTGGAAATCCCTCCACCGTGCGTAAGTACACAATCCAGGCGATCAGATACTTGGCAACCTCATATTTGTACTCCGGATCGAGGTCTCGGCCGCGCACGAATCGTTGCCTGGTCATCCATCCCGGCGGGCCGTATAGCGTGGTGATGATCTGGAGATCGTCGCCGCGGGCGCGCGTCCGGCTCAGCCCCTCGCGCACGAAATAGCGCATCCACTGCGTGCTCGACGTGTGATCGTAGGTTGCCTGGTCAATCACATCCCGGTCATACCGATAGCCCGGGCCGGGCTGTTGCTGATGAAACGGATCCAGAAACATCTTGACCAGCCCGGGCTTCAAGCCATCCGACCCGAAGATCAACTCGATGATCTCTTGTCTCTGTGCCTCGCTCAGCGTGCTGAATCCGCCGTAGTCTTGCGGTTGGGCGAAATAGTCGCGCGTTTGCGCGGCCTCGACGTAGTTCACGCCGAACCCGTCCCAATCGCGTAGTTTTTTGGTGAAATCAACTAGTACGGTTCTCATGTCTGTTGGTCTTTTGTCGATTCATCCCTTGAGCCCTGTTCTTGATACACCCTCGACCAATTGTTGTTGCGCCACGATGAAGATGACGAAAGCCGGGATCAACGAAATGACTGACATGGCGAACAACGGGCCGAATGAGGAGCGGTCCTGGGAATCTATGAACGCGCGCAGACCCAGCGAAACGGTATACGACGTGATCCGATTCAAATACAGGAGCTGGCTGAAGAAGTCGTCCCACGACCAGATAAAGGTGAAGATGGCCGTCGTCACCAGCGCGGGTGTCGCCAGGGGCACAACGATGCGCCAGAAGGTTTGCCATTCACTCGCGCCGTCAATGGCGGCCGCGTCATCGAGGTCGCGCGGCAAGCCGCGGATGAACTGGACGATGAGAAACACGAAGAACGAACTGACGGCGAAGAAATGCGGCACGGTCAACGGCAAAATGGTGTTGATCCAGCCGAGCTGGAAGAACATGATGTAACGTGGAATGAGCGTGACGTGATAGGGCAACATGATCGTGCCGAGCATCAGCGCGAACCACAATCGCTTGAACCGAAAGTCCAGACGTGCGAAAGCATAGGCCGCCAGGGCGCAGCTCAGCACGGTGCCGGCCACCGACAAGCCCGAGATGATGAACGAATTGACGTAGAAGCGCGAAAAGGGCACTCCGATCGCCGTCCAGCCACTGACGTAGTGCTCCAGGGTGAACGGCCGTGGGATCAGCCCGAGGTCTTTGAAGATGATGGTCTCCGGCTTGAACGAGCTGCTCAGCATCCATAGCAACGGATAGAGCATGACCAGCGCTCCTAACAACAACAGGCCGTGCTTGAGCATGCTGGGCAACACGGGGCGTCGCGTTCTGTGAAGAGAGGTCGTCATGGTATCCGCCTCATGACTCGTAATACACCCAGTATTTGGAGGAAAGAAATGCTACGAGCGTCAAGCCGCCGATGATGCCTAACAGCACCCATGCCAGAGCCGATGCATATCCCATGTTGAAGGCAGAGAAGCCCTGCTGATAGAGATACAGCGTGTAAAACAGGGTCGAATTCACCGGGCCGCCGGTGCCGCCGCTCACGATGAACGCTTGTGTGAAGGTTTGGAAGGCCGAGATGATCTGCAACACCAGGTTGAAGAAAATGATGGGCGTCAGCAGCGGGAGGGTAATCCGCCAGAAGCGATTCCATCGTCCGGCACCGTCAATCTCAGCCGATTCATAGAACTCGCGGGGGATCTGTTTCAATCCGGCCAGAAAGATGATCATTGGCGAGCCAAATTGCCAAACGCGCAACAAAACCAAGGTGTACACCGCTGTTTCAGGCGTGGCGATCCAGCTGATGCCTTGAATTCCAATCAGCGACAAAGCCCGGTTGATCAACCCATCCAGGCCGAACACCTGCCGCCACAAAATGGCGATGGCGATGCTGCCCCCCAGCAGCGATGGAAGATAGTAGATCGCCCGGTAGAGGCTGAGCGCGCGGATGCCCCGGTTCAGCACTAATGCGATGGCCAGCGCCAGCGCAAGCTGGAGCGGAACGGAGACCAGCACATAGTTCGCTGTCACCTGTAAGGCTTTCGCGAACCGAGGGTCGCGCGTGAACATCACTACGTAATTGGTCAACCCCCTCCATTCGGGTGGGCTCAACAGATCGTAGCGAGTCAGGGAAAGATAGGCCGATGCCAGGATCGGACCGGCCGAGAAGATCAACAAACCAAGCAACCACGGCGTCAGGAAAGCATAGGCCACGAGGTTCCTGCGCAGTTCCCTGCTCATGCGCAGGCGTCGAGGCGGAGTGACCACGCTGACGCCGTCGCCGCTGCTGGTTTGTAGCGTGTGTCTCACGGCTTCCCGGGGTGAAGCAACGACCGCCTCCCGAGCGCGTTGACCTTGAATGCGATGCGTTCGGGAGGCGGGGATGTTTGAAGCGCTGCCACGGCTAGGTCGTCAGGATGCGCTGTGTTTCGTCGAAGTACTGGTCAACCGCTTCCTTGAGCGTGAGGCGACCGAAGGCCAGCTCGAAATAGGCGTTCGTCCAGGCCGACTGAACCTGGGCCGATTGGGTAGGGCGATTGGGAGCAGGCATCATCTTGTCAGCCAGGGCGCTGACCAGCTCAACGCCCTTTCGAGTGGGAGCGTTGAGTGTGGGGAGAATCATCTCTGCGATCTTCTTGTTGCCCGGCAGCCCGTGTTCTGCAGCATAGATCTTGGCCGGCTCCGGATCGTTGATGAACCAGTTGATGAACTCGGCCGAGTCGTCCACGTATTGCGTTTTGGCGTAGATCGAAATCCATGCCGTGCCCAGATGATCGCCGGAGGGCGAATCGGGCTTTGGCCCACGCGGCACCGGGGCTATGCTCAGTTCATCTTCGATGAAGCCTTGGAAGATTTGAAGCTGGTTCGCGCTCATCATATGCGACGGAACGATCTTCTTGACCAGCATCGAGTCGGCATGGGTGGCGTTCATCATCTCCTGGCTCAGGCTGGGCGGAGGCAACGCGCCTGCCTTGCGCAGACCCTCCCACATGCTCCAGTAGTCGGCGACGACTTCTCTGGGATAGCCCAGCTCGTTCCAGTTGTCGCCTTTGTAGAGTTCGAAGCCGAGCTGACGGATGTAGGTCTCGTAAGCGCCGCTCCACGCCCCGGCATCGGTGACGGCATATTGATTTTCACCCAGCTTGGGCTGGATCTCGCTGATCAGCGAGGCGAAGTCGGTCCACTTCCAGGTCATGCTGGGTTTGTTGGCGCCGATCGAGTTCAGCCACGCTTCGTTGAACAACGTAGATGCCGTCGTCCCGCCCAGCGCAATCATCCAGTTCTTGCCGTTGCGTTTGCCGGAATCCACGGTGCCTTTGGGCCAATCGGTGAGGTCAATCTTGCCGCTCTCGACGAGAGGATCGAGTGGTAAGAGCACGCCGCGGTTGGCAAATTCGTTAACGCGGTCTTGGTGCATATGAATGAGGTCTGGCAAATTACC
>JAIMBB010000104.1 GCA_023511655.1 Anaerolineae bacterium | reverse complement strand
GCCTGCCAGATCTCTTCGCGGGTCGGTATCATGGGGTATATTTTGCCTCAACTCGCCGCTATGGCTGAGCAGTTACGCCTGCCAAACAAAGGAGATCTCATTGTGGAACCGTTGATCTTCGAACTGTCGTCGCCCGGGCGCAAAGGCGTTCATCTGCCCGACAGCGACGTACCGCCCTACGAGCTGCCGACCGGGCTGTTGCGGGAACGCCTGCCGTTGCCGGAGGTGAGCCAGATTGATGTCACGCGCCACTTCACGCGGCTCTCGCAGTTGAACTTCGCCATAGATACGACGCTGTATCCGCTCGGCAGTTGCACCATGAAGTACAACCCGCGGGTCAACGAAGATGCTGCGCGGCTGCCCGGCTTCGCATGGCTTCATCCGTTGCTGGACCAGGACGCCGCCCAGGGCGCGTTGTGCCTGATGTATGAGCTGCAGACCTATTTGGCCGAGATCGCCGGCTTCGCAGGCGTGAGCCTGCAGCCGGCCGCCGGCGCACAGGGCGAGTTCACCGGCATCCTGATCATGCGCGCCTATCACCTGGACCGTGGCGATCACCGGCGGACGAAGATGCTCATCCCCGATAGCGCCCACGGCACCAACCCGGCCTCTTCGGCCATGGCCGGCCTGACGGTGGTCGAGATTCCCTCCGACGCGCGCGGCAACGTGGACCTGGCCGCGCTCAAGGCACACCTGGACGACACGGTATGCGGCCTGATGATCACCAACCCGAACACGCTGGGCATGTTCGAGGAACATATCGAGGAGGTGTGCTGCCTGGTGCACGAAGCAGGCGGCCTGGTCTACGGCGACGGCGCCAACATGAACGCCTTGCTCGGCATCGCCAAACCGGGCGAGATCGGCTTCGATGTGATCCACTACAACCTGCACAAGACCTTCAGCACTCCGCACGGCGGCGGAGGGCCGGGCAGCGGGCCGGTAGCGGTGAACGAGAAACTGGTGGATTTCCTACCCGGCCCGATCGTGCGTGCCGTTGAAGAAGCAGAAGGCGAGTGGCGCTACGAGTGGCACACGCCGCCCAAGAGCATCGGGCGCATGCGGGCGTTTCACGGCAACTTCGGCATGCTGGTGCGAGCCTTCACCTACATCCGCGTGCATGGCGAAGACGGCCTGCGCGCGGTGAGTCAGCACGCCGTGCTGAACGCCAACTATGTGCAGGCACGGCTGCGCGAGGCATACCCCTTCCCTCACGGCGAACGCTTTTGCATGCACGAGGCCTGCGCGCAGGGCAAGATCGCCGGCGCGCCGTCGGTCGTCGCACTGGATATCTCCAAGCGCTTGATGGACTATGGCTTCCATCCGCCGACTAACTACTTCCCTCTGCCCAAGATCGTGCCCGAGGCATTGCTGATCGAGCCAACCGAGACCGAGTCCAAGCAGACGCTCGATCGCTTTTGCGATGCGATGCTGCGCATCGCGGAGGAAGCCCGTCAAAATCCGCAACTGCTGAAGGATGCGCCGCACACCGCGCCGATGAAGCGCCTGGACGAGGTAAAAGCAGCCAAAGAGTTGGTGTTGTGCTGCGTCATCGCCGACGACGAGTGAGTCCGATCGAAAAGCCGGGAACCGCGAGAGGAACATGTCCAGACAAAACGCGAATGTCTTGACAATTGCCGGCGGCATCGCACTCGTTGCCGCGTTGCTGCTGGCTCTGTCGTTCATCGGAGGTGGAGTTCAGAACGCGACGACGGCTCCTCCGCGTCCTCAACAACCACCGGCGCCAGCAGCATTGCCGACCCAGGTGAACGTCGTCACGACAGCGTCCGGGTTGCAATACATTGATCAGGTCGCCGGCACGGGAGCGCAACCCCAGCCTGGACAAACCGTGATCGTGCATTACACCGGCTACCTGGACGACGGCACGATCTTCGACAGCTCTCTGCAGCGCGGCCAACCGTTCGAGTTCACGCTCGGCGTGGGCCAGGTCATCCGCGGCTGGGACGAAGGCCTGGCGACCATGCGCGTGGGCGGCAAACGTCGGCTGATCATCCCTCCTGAGCTGGCTTACGGCGCCAGCGGCGCAGGCGGCGTCATCCCGCCCAACGCGCGGCTCACCTTCGACGTCGAGCTGATCGGCATTCGCTGAACTCGAGCATCGGCAAGGAGATTGACATGAGCACAGATGCAAACGAAGGCACACACATCGGCGGCGACGTGCACGCCGGGCGCGACTTCGTCGGGCGCGATCAGATCAACAACATCACCAACAACGCCGTATCGCTGTTCTTCCTCGACCCGATGAACGCGGCATCGGACGCGATTCGCCGGGCGCTCGCCGCGGACCCCGGAGCGGCAACGCTGGCCGGTGTGCGCGCCGAGCTGATCGCGCTGGTCAAAGAGCTGCGCGCCACGCACAAAGCTATCGTCGAGTTGGTCAATCCGCTGTGGGGCGTTGCCGATGACCCAACCACGTTCGCGGACGACTTCCGGCGCGTCTATGCCCAATTCCGCGGCTGCTACGACGCGCTCGACTTTGGCGACCAGCGCACGCACTGCTCGCACCTCCGCGCTATCCATGCCGACCTGCAACACAAACGCCAATCGCTCACCCTACCTGTGACATGGGACGAAGTGGACGCCGGGCTTCGACATCTTTACAACGCCGACATGGACGTGATCGAGCAGTTCTACCGACCGTTCACGGCGTGGCTGAACGACGCGATGAAGACGATCTATCGGTTCGTGAGCCAGGGCGACATCGCGGTAGCTATCGCCGCCAAGCAGGCGCTCCTGGACGCGCTGGAGCCGCGCTACGACGAGCACAAGAAGAAGCTTGAGGAGATGAATGACCTGATCGCGTCGCTGTCTACCGGCAATTGAACCATGGCCCGCCCCGCCATCGCCCTGATCGCCCACGACCAAAAGAAAGACGATATGGAAGCGTTCTGCCTCCGTCATCGCGACGCGCTCACCCGCTTTGACCTGATCGCCACCGGCACGACGGGCGAGCGCATCGTGCGGGCCACCGGCCTGCATGTGCACCGTTACCTGTCCGGCCCTTACGGCGGCGACGCCCAAATTGCGGCCCGCGTGGTCGAAGGCGGCGTGCGAGCTGTAATCTTCTTCGTGGATCCGCTATACGCTCATCCTCACGAGCCAGACATTCAAGGGCTGATGCGCGTGTGCAACGTGCACGACGTGCCACTGGCCACCAACCCGGCTACGGCAGAATTGTTGATCGGTGCGCTGACGACGCGCGACTGACGACCGTCGCGGCGACGACCGTCACGGCAAGGGCAGAAACGCGCGAGACGGCGCCGCATGGGTGCAGCAACCGCCTCGGGCAAATTGTGCTGATCCGCTGCCGCGATCAGGGTTTCTTCGCTCCGGCTCGGGGAGTCGTCCACGTCGCGATCTCCAGTTGACCCTGTCGGGCATAGTCAATCGCCTCGCCCAGGATGCGCATAGCTTCCTGTGGCGCGTGGAAGCCCATCGAGTTCTCGGCATTGACGTAGTCCACGTAGAAGCTGGCCCGGCGTTGGAACTCCTGCGCTCTGGCGATGCGCTCTTCCGGCGCGCCGTTGGCCTTGGCGGCGGCGATGTCGTTGATCAACGCGACCAGCGCCTCCGTCGCGCGATCCATCTGGGCGAACGTCCGATCCTGGATCAGATTGACCCGCGCCAGGATGTCACCCTCGCTCTGGTTGTGGCACGTCTGGCAGGCATTGTTGATGTTGAGCATGGGGCTGCGGACGTGGTGATCACTGATCTTCACTGCGCCCACACGCTGGTATGGCATGTGGCAATCGGCACATGCCACCCCATTGGCAGCATGCACGCCCTGGCTCCACATCTCGAATTCTGGGTGCTGGGCCTTCAACACCGGCGTCTCAGAGATCTTGTGCGCCCAGTCCTTGAAGCCGATCTCCTGATAGTAATCGTAGATGTTCTCGATCAACAGTCCCTTGTGCCATGGATAAGTGACCTTCTTCTCCTTGCCGGCGAAGTAGTACTCGACGTGGCACTGCGCACACACCAGGGAGCGCATCTCCTGGCGCGAGGCCATGGTGTTAGGGTCGTATTCCACCTTGCGATCGCCGGCCCGCCAGCGGACGATGCTGGGCAGATGGGGCACCGGATCGTCGGAGCGCGCCAGCGCGCGAATGCCGTCAATGAACGCCGGCCGCGTCACGCGGATGGCCATGTTCTCCGGCGTGTGACAGTCGTTGCAGGTGATCGGGTGATCCACCAATTGGGTCGCTTCGGCGTAGGGCATCGGGTTGATGATCTCGAAGCCCTTGTAGATCGCCGCTTCTCGGTTTTCAGGCGGCACGCCGGCCTCAACGCCCTTTTGATAGTAGGCCGGCAACACCGACGAGTGACAATGCAGACATGCGCCCGGCTGTTTGAATTGCTTGACGCGCTCAGTCTCGCGCTGGTCAATCAGCATATAGGCGTGGCCGCGATCCTCACGAAAGTCCACGCTGAACGGCATGCCGGCCCAAATGGTGCGCCAGCGGTCGTCTTTATCCAGCTTCTGGATCGCCTCGCTACCGCCGTAGCGCGTGCGTTCAACGTCCACGGTGCGCAGGTAAGCGTCGTATTGCATCGGGTAGTTCAGCCCCCACTGTTTGGGATCAACCACGTCTTCCGAAAGCGGCACGACGCGAAAGGCGTCTTGCTGGCCTTCGCGCTGGCGTTCGCTGATGTTTTGCATCAACAACAGCACGCCAGCCGTCACCAGCGCGATGACAGCAGTGGCGACGATGTAGACGCCGAGGGGAATATCGTTCAGCGACAACCTCTTCATTTGTCCATCTCCAATTGATCTGCTACTCGCTATTTCCCGGCGTGTCCGGCATCGCGATGGCAGGTGATGCAGTTGACCGGCGAGCCCGGTTCAACCAGGTGCTCAGGAAGCTGGCTCACCATTTGTCGGTGGCAATCCTGACAGTTGTGCAGCACAATGCGCGCGCTCGCTTCACGCATGCGAATCGGCTCGTGCCAATCCTGGAAGGTGAACGCACGCGAGTGGTGATAGCCGTTCTCGATCTTGGTCGCATATTTGCCGACCAGATCATGCGGTGTGTGACAAGCGTTGCACGTGGCCACTGCCCGGTGGCTGGATTTCTGCCAGCTAGCCAATTGCTCACGCATGACGTGGCAGTTGGCGCACGCGTTGGGGTCGTCGGACAAATACGATGCGCCCCGGGCATAGTAGAACGTGTACCCTCCTACGCCCACCAGGACCCCCAACAGGGTAAACACGATCACCGTAAGAACGGAACGGACGCCGCCAGCCATATTACCTCGCGAAAGCATCGTATCCGCAAGTGCCAACCGTGCACCGGCCGTTCGGCCAGTACGGCCCACACCAGTGGGCCATCTTCTTTTTGATGCCCAATGAGAGGATATGCCCAGCCGATACCTTGATCTGGGACAAAAGTCACATCACCCAGGACTGATACCCATCATCTAACTAAACGCAGAATCCCGGTTTCTTCGAGAAACCGGGATTCTGCTTACCTTTCGCCCGTTCCCAGGAAGGTTCCGTCTCGCTCAACGCCGCGCGATCTCGATGGTTGGCTTGGGAGGTTCATCCGGCGGGCGCACTCTCCCGGCGGATGCTTCTTTGGCTGGATCGTATTTCGGCAAGATCTTGCGCGCCTGCACCATGATCTTGGTCAGCTTCGCGCCAAGGTCAGTGCGATCTTGCTGTGCGAGCTGGTCAGCGAACTGGGCCATCAGACTGACCAGTCGGTCGTCGGCCACGTCTTTCAGCTCATTGAGCAGCTTCTCCGTCTCGTCTGGGTAATTGGCCGTAAGGAGCATGTTGATCATTTGCACCTCGGGGGGCTGACGTTCGGCGACCACCTGCATCGCGATCTCGTTCACAGCCGACAGTGCTTTGAGCGTTTGTTCATCGCCACGGCGTTGTGCCTCCTGAGCATTGGCCTGCAACACAGCGAAGAACGCATCATCAATCTCAGCGTCGTGTTGGCGAGCGACCTCCAGCGGGTTATCGCTGGAGGCTATCTCCTGGATCAGGGTCGCCTTTTCTTCCATGTAGGCGCGCGAGGCTTCATCTATCTTGTCGCGCGTTTCCTGGATCTCCTTGCGCAGTGCAATCAACTTCTGCTTGCCGGCTTCATCGGCCGCTTCTATGCGCGCGGTCAACTGCTGGAAGAAAGCGTAATCAAGCAATCGCCGGCCCAGGGCAATGAGCATTTCGCGCGACTCGACATCCGGTGCGGCGACCAACTGTTCCAGCAGCGTCTCTCGCGTTGGAGACTTGCGGAAAGCATCGAGCAACGCTGCGCGCGCGCCGAGGGTTTTGCCGTAGGTTGTCTCCTCGACCAATATTTCTTGCAGATGGCTCAGTTGCTGAGCGGCCTGTTCGCGGCCAGAAGCGAGGTTTGCTTCGATGCTGGCGGCGAGGATATCGAAGAAAGTGGCGTCTATCTTCGCATCGTTCTCGCGCGCTTTGGCCCGCAGCTCCGCCTCGCCGGTCAGGCGCACCAGTTCGCGCAGCAGATCTACGCGTTCCTGCTGCTGCCGCAACATCTCTGGCGTGACGCCGTCCTGCTCCAGGATTGCCTCGATGAGCGATTGCAGGCTGAAGAAAATCCTCGGCTGCAACAGATAGGCCCGCGGCGCATCCTCCGGCAAGCCGCGCATCACGATCTGCGTCAACTGGCCAATGATGCGCTGCTGCTCCATATCACGCAAATTCAGCTCCATCGGCATCAGGATGAGGGCCAGTTGCTTGGATGGATCGTGATAAATGAACGGCGCGACGAGATTGGTCAATCGGCCCGACAACAACGCCGACTTGAGCGTTGGGTCGCGACCGACGTCAATCACCTGCATCGGCTGCTGACCACGGCCGGCGGTGCGCGCATTATCGGGGGTGATGAGTTGAGGCATTCAGAGAGGCTCCTTTCACCGAAGACGATGGGCGGATCGTATCACCCAGCATCCTGAGAACTTCGTCTAAGATTCGCGAGCGATTATATGCCATAGCGCTGAGCACAACGATCGATGATGATCCCATGGTTGCGAACAGGTAGCCCTTTCCCACCGGTCGAACGGGCCTTGCGCTACCCAAACGGGTTGCTGTGCGCTGGAGGCGACCTCTCGCCGCAGCGCCTGTTGGACGCCTATCGTCGCGGTATCTTCCCCTGGTATAGCGAAGGCGAGCCGATTCTGTGGTGGAGCCCGGACCCGCGCCAGGTGCTCTTTACCGACGAGTTGCACATCAGCCGTTCGCTGCGCCGGCGGCTGAACAGCCGGAAGTTCACCATCCGCTACGACACAGCCTTTCGTCAGGTCATGTTGGGCTGTGCTGCGCCGCGGCCGGGCCAGCAAGGCACTTGGATCACGCCGGAGATGATCGAGGCATACTGCGCGCTGCACGCGATGGGCTACGCACACTGCGTAGAAGCCTGGTTGGATGACGAACTGGCCGGCGGCATCTATGGCGTGCAGATCGGCCGAATGTTCTTCGGCGAAAGCATGTTCAGCCGCGCAACCGACGCCTCGAAGGTAGCGCTGGTGTACCTGATCGCCCGGCTGCGCTGCATGGGCGTCCCGCTGATGGACTGTCAGCAGGAGACGCCGCACACGACTTCGCTCGGTGCGCGGCCGATTGCTAGAAGCGAATTCATCGGCTGGGTCCAACGGCTGGTGGACTTGCCACCACTGGCGTCGTTCGCACCTGAGAGCGGATGAAGTCGCTCCAACTTGATGCGACATCGCCCGTCGGGCGCATGGGGCATAGGTGTCCACGCCCTGCAGTCGTAGCGCGGAACACCACCTCTTGTATTCTTAACCGTCATGCTCAATAATGACCTTTGGCAGTAATTGCTCGGCGCATCGGATGGATTGGCGCGCCGAAACCAGTCCACGCCTGTTCGGGTGTCCTTCGGCAAGGTCGAGACAGTAATGGACACGCGGTGACCGGTGCTGAATCGGGTCGAGCCTTTACTCTTGATCAAAGTTCAAGGAGGAGAAAGACCATGGGTCAGATCATCGGTTTCATCGTCGGAGTCGTCATCGCTGCAGTAGTCCTGCTTATCGTCAGCCGGCTCAACCTGGGATTGTCCGTTGCCGGCTTTAGCAGCGCCGTGATCGGCGCGATCGTCATCTCGCTGGTATCGAGCGCGATCCTATGGTTGTTGGGCTCACTGGGAATTCAGGTCGGTGGCGGTAGTTTGTTCAGCATCATCGTCTGGCTAATCGTCTCGGCGGTCATCCTGCTCATCGCCGGCAAGCTGCTGCCTGGCATGACCGTTCAGGGTTTCACCGGCGGCATCATCGCCGCCATCGCTATGGCCGTGATCTACTGGCTGCTCAGCCTGATTCTCGGCCCGCTGGTCTCACCCCTACCGCCGGCGCCGTAGGCAGCCATCACCCCACGAACTCACGCACACCCAGAAAACGCGCAGGGGCTACCGATCGGCCCGTGCGCGTTTTCCATATGCCCGTTCCGGAGGCCACCGGCTGCGCAGCTGGCACTGCGCGCGCGCCACGACAGGGCAACAGTGGCCATGCGACAATCTTTACATGCGTCATTTCATCCGCTTCCTGCTGGGGATAGGGCTGATCGCTGCCCTGGCACACGGCTCGCCTGCAACCGGCGCGACGCCGCGCGCCGCCGCGCAAGCGCCGCCGGTGCAGCAAGTGCCGCCAGCGGAAAGCGGCCTGCCACCGACGATTGCGCCGAGCCTGCAACAAGCGCTGGTGCGCTCTGCCCCAAGCGAGCGCATCCGGGTGATCATTCGCATGAAGTCGCCGATTGCGGACGTGGGCAGGCAGACGGAAGACGCCCCACGCGCGATGGCGCGCGAAGCGCGCGCGTCGTTCGTCCAGACGCTCAGGACCATCGCTGCCGAATCGCAGCGCAGCATCCTGGCCTATTTAAACTCTCCCGAGATCGCGGCGCAGACCGACGACCTGCGAACGTATTGGATCTTCAACGGCTTGGCGCTGCGCGCCACGCCGGCGGTGATCCTCGCCATCGCCCAGCGCGATGATGTGGAGTCCGTCCGCCTGGATGAGTGGGTGCAATCGGTCGCTTCGCCCGTCGCCGGCACACGCTCGATGACCGAGACGCTGGGGGCACAGCTGGACGCGTCGGCGCTCACCCCGAAGCTGCCCGGCGCGCCGATCACCTACACCTTCCAGCCGCGCATCGCGCACTCGCCGGCAGCCGGCGGAGTGACATGGGGTGTGAGCAAGATTCGCGCCGACCAGGTGTGGCATGGGCTGGGGATCCGGGGCGAGGGCGTGGTTGTCGCCAACATTGATGGCGGCGTAGACTGGCAACATCCCGCGCTGCAATCCAGCTATCGCGGCTGGTCGGGCGGCCCGGCGGTGGACCATCTGCACAACTGGTTCGATGCCACGGACGAAGGCGCGGTCTACCCTTCCGATGCGAACGGGCATGGCACGCACACCATGGGCACCATAGTCGGCCAAAATGGCGTGGGCGTCGCACCCGGCGCACGCTGGATGGCCGTGAAGGGCTTGAACAGCCAGGGCTTCGGCCTGTTCAGTTGGATCCACAGCGCGTTCGAATTTGTGCTTGCGCCCGGCGGCGACCCGGCCTACGCACCGGACGTGCTGAGCAATTCGTGGAGTTCGACGGACGGCAAAAACACTGAGTTCACAGAAGATCTGACGGCCCTGCGCCAGGCCGGCATCTTCGTCGTCTTCGCCAACGGCAACCGCGGGCCGGAGGCGAGCACGGTCGGGTCGCCGGCCAGCATGCCCGGTGCGATCGGCGTGGGCGCCACAGACGAGGAGGATGAAGTCGCCTTCTTCTCCAGCCGCGGCCCCTCGCCGATTGACGGCAGCGTCAAACCGGTGATCAGCGCGCCGGGGGTGAATGTGGTCTCGACCTTTCCCGGCGGCGGCTATCTCAGCTACAACGGCACCTCAATGGCCGCGCCCCACGTGGCGGGTGTTGCGGCGCTGCTGCTGAGCGCCGCGCCGAATCTGAGCTTGAGCGCGACGCTCCACGCCCTCACCAGCACAGCCCGGCCGTTGTCGAGCACTATTCCCAACAACGCCTCCGGCTGGGGGCGCATTGATGCCTACGACGCCGTGCTGTCGGTGCTGCCGTCGGGGGTGATCCTCGGCAAAGTTGGCGACGGTGCACAGCCGATCGGCGGCGCCACGGTGATCGCACGAAACGAGGCGACCGGATCTCGGTCACAAACTACAACTGACGGGAACGGCAATTACACGCTGCGCGTGCCCGGCGGCATCTACAGTGTCGAGGCCGGCGCATTCGGCTACTTCACGGCCACCTCGCCAGCGCGCCTGGTGGCGGCCGGCAGCGCCGTGAATGTCAACCTCGACCTACCCTATCAACCATCCGGCAGCGTGCGCGGCGTCGTGCGCGATGCACGGACGGGCGCCTACATCACCGCTACGGTGCGCGCGCTGGGCACACCCAAGTTCTCCATCTCCAACAACAACTGCCTGCCATGCCGATACGCGCTGGACCTGCCGACTGGCGCTTACACCCTGGAAGTGCGCACGGCTGGCTATCTGGTGCAGACCCGAACGGTCTCCATCAGCACCGGCGCCCTGGTAGATGAAGACTTCTTCCTCGAACCGACTCAGCGCATCGCCTTCGTGGATTCGGGGGCCTTCTACTATGGCAGCGTCGCGCCTGCATACCGCGAAGCGCTCGATGCGCTTCGATTGGGCTACGACGAATACCGGGTGAAGAAAGTTCCCCAAGACACGCCCACCATCACACAGCTCTTGCAATACGACGCAGTGATCTGGAGTGCGCCGTTCGACGCGCCCGGCGTGGTGGGCGCGAGCGACGTGCTGTCGCGCTACCTGGCCGCCGGCCGTAGCCTGCTGCTCACCGGTCAGAGCATAGCTTTCTACGACGGCGGAGGCAACCTGGTCTACCATCCTTATTTTGCGCGCGTGAACGCTCTGTACAAGGCCAAGAACTTCGGGGCCAGCGGCATCGTCGGCGCAGCCGGCGGGCCGCTCGAGGGCAAGACCATCCCTTTCAACCAAGTCGCGGGAGCACTGGCGCCGGATCTGGTCACCGTGCTTCGCCCCGAACACGGCCAGCTCATCGGCCGATATACCAACGCCGTCAGCGACGATCCGGACGGCCTGGGAGGCGCGGGCGTGTGGACAGCGCAATGCGTCAAGTGGCGTTCGGCCTACTACGCGTTCGGGCTAGAAGCCATCGGCTCGGTCGGTGAGCGAGCAGAGGTGATCAGCCGCACGCTCAATGCATTCGTCGCGCCCAGGCCGGCGCTCGGGTTGGAGATGCTCTCGCGCGACGGCTACCCGACGCAGGCCGGCATCGGTCTGCCCGGCAGCACCATCACGCACGTGGTGCGCCTGCGCAACACGGGCGACGGCGGGACGGCCCAGACGGTCGTTCTGGAGGCATCCGGCAATCGGTGGGACACCCGCCTGAGCAGCACCAGCGTGACGCTGGAGCCATGCGCCAGCGCACTGGTGACGATGACCGTGAGCGTGCCGGCAACCGAGAGGTGGAACACCAGCGACACGATCACCCTGACAAGCTACCTGCAGGCTGCACCAGCCTATCGCACGTCGCTGACGTTCACCAGCAAGACACCGGCCGGCATCCTGTTGGTGGACGACGAGCGCTTCTTTCACCGCGAGGCCGATTATCTCGGCGCGCTGGCTGCGCAGGGCAACGCCGCCGATCACTGGGACTTGAGGTGGAGCACACACATCACCGATTCGCCCTCCATCACCATCCTGCAGCGTTACCCCATCGTGATCTGGTACAACGGCTACGATTGGTTCGATCCGATCAAGCCAGAAGAGGAACGTGTGCTGCAACGTTATCTCGACGGCGGCGGGCGGTTGTTCTTCGCATCGCAGGCGGCGCTGGCGTATACCGGTCTGAGCCCGTTCGCGCGCACCTACCTGGGCGTCGGCGCAATTGACTATGAAGACGTCACATCCAACGTAGTGGGCTTGTCCGGCACGGTGCTGGGAGACGACGTGCCGGGTGGATCGTTGTTGCCCTTTCCCTACAACTGGAACCTCAGCAGCGCCGTGCAGCCGATCAGAGATACGCAGGTGATCTTGCGCGGCAACAGCGGCCAACCGTTCGGCCTGGCGCGCAGTAACATGCACGCCTCGGCTATCGGGCCGCGGTCGCTGGCCTGGCGCACCGTGTTCATGCCGTTCGCGTTCGAAGCGTTGCCGGAACCGAGCCGCATCGAGTTGATGAATCGCATCGTCGGTTGGCTCTCGCCGCTGGGACGATCCACGTTGGTCGCAGATCGTCCCGCTGCGCGCGACGGTGAGACGGTGAGTTTCACGCTGACGCTGCACGCCGACGAGGTCTTCCCCCCGTCTCTGACGCGCTTCGCAGACCGACAGCCCGTCTCGGTGCGCGTGGAGGTCCCGGCCGGCATGACGATCGTGTCTTCGTCACTCCCCCAAGCCGGGCCGGAGCAGGCCGGAGAGTGGACGGGTGAGGTGCGCGCCAGCGATGTGTTTGCGTGGACCTTCGCAGCGCGCATCCAGACAGGGCTGGCAGCCGGGACGCCGCTCACAGTCACGGCCCGCTTCAGCCTGAACGACTTAGGGCTGCGCTTCACGCGCACGACGGTCGTGCGCGTCGGTGCGCCCACCCTGCGCGGCATGCTGCGCGCCCAGCCGGAGCCACCGAGGTGGAACGAGGTAATGACGGGTTCGCTGCGCGTCGCGAACGTCGGCGAGGTCGGCGCGCCGCGCACCACGATCACCGTCGCACTCCCACCCAGCCTGACCTTTCCGGCGCTCATCACCTTCATGGCCAGCGCGGGCACGCTGAAGCGCGAAGGCGCGCAGTTGATCTGGCGCGGCGAACTCTCGGCCGGCAGCGAAGTCGAAATCCGTTTCGCGACGCGACTGCCGCCATTCGGCACGTGGCGGCCGCAGGTGTTCATGTTGGACGCGCGAATTGACGACGGCTTCGGGCGCGTCGCACCGGCCACCATGTGGGTCGCTCCGATGACCTATGAGTTGCATCACCCGCTCGTCGGGCGCTGATGGCGTCAGCGCCTGACGACGGGCACATACACTTTGGTATTCGTGATGATGACCGAGCTGGTTGCCGTATTGGCGTTGTTGTTCATATCCGGATCGCTGCTAAGCGTGCTGACGATGGATGCGGTCTGGAGCGTCATCTCGGATTGTGGGGCTCGCAGGGCGATGAAAATGGCTGGAGCCATCCCAACCGGCATCAGCGCAGACTGGTAATTACAGACCACCGTGACGTTTGAGAGACTACACGCCCAGTTGGCACCGCTCGCGCTGATGAACTGCGCATCGGCCGGCAGCGTGGTGGTGACGACCGGGGTCTTGGCAGCGTTGGGGCCGAGATTGTTCACCCACAGCTCAACTGCGAAGACGCTGGCTCGTGTCACGGACGAAGGCGCGTTAGCGGCAAGCGCCAGGTCGGCAGAATCCAGCTCGGCGGGGGTGGCTTCATGGGCGCCGACGTCGCACTTCGGCCCCTGCGGCCGACTCACGCCGCGCTGATCCTGAGACGGACACCCAGCGGGATCCACGACGTCGAGCAGCGCGCTGTTCTGCATCGGGCCGTGGGTATAGGTGCCGTTGCTGAACCTTAGCGGCGCCAACTGTGGATCCACGCCGGTTGCATCCCTGGGTTGGGTCAAAAAGCTACAATGCGCGTCGCTGCTTACGTTGTGATCGAAGGATTGGAATACACCGCCATCGGCCGCAACGCAGTTCCTCACCGAGTTGTAAGCGATCACGGTCGCTGTCAAAGCCACGTGGCTGTCTGGTCCAGCATACAGACCGCTGGCCTCGGCGCTCGATTGGTTGACGATGGTATTGCTCACGATGGAGACGAAGCTGAGCGAAGCCCGAGCCGCCGCGCTCAGGTTGAACAGGCCAGCCCCAGGCCCGGCCGATAACGAGTTTCCGCTCAGCGTGACGTTGCGCAACACCAGTGAGCTGCTGTTGCTGATTCCGCCTCCCTGATTGCTGGCAGCATTCTCGACAATGGCCAACGCCTCGCCCATGAGCGTGCCGAGGTTGTCGTTGATGATGCCGGCGCCGCTAGCCGCCTCGTTCTTTCGGATGATCGCGCGCACGAGGTTGACCTGGCCGCCGAAATTGTCAATGCCGCCACCATATGTGCTGGCTTTGTTGTACTCGATGACTACGTCCGACAAGAACAGTGCGCCGGTGTTCTCAATGCCGCCACCGGCCTCACCTGGAGTGAGCACCCGGTTGCCGGCAACCTTGCCGTTCGTCATCGTCAGGGTGCCGGTGTTGAAAATGCCGCCCCCAGAGTTGGTGGCGCTGTTGCCCGTAATGACCACCCCACTGGCGACGAGTATGCCCTGGTTGTGAATGCCGCCGCCATCGCTGGCGTTGCCGTTGCGGATCGTCAGTCCGCTCAGCGTCACGCTCACGCCGGCGGGCACGCTAAGCACGCTGCCGACGCCGGCGGCCTGGATGGCGGCGTCCGATGTCTGCCCCACAATTACTGCCGGCCGACCAACGTTCACGTTTTCAACCAGCACACCGCTGACGTTGATCGTGTCACCATCGGCAAATGCCGGGATGGAGGTTAAGACGTAGGTGATGGACTTACACGGGTTGGCTGAAGAGCCGCAGCCCGATGTATCCGACCCGGAAGAGGAGACATACCAGGGAGTGGACGCGTTGGCCTGGCCGGCCGGTAACATCATCCATCTTCCAGCGACGAGGACGAGCACTCCTGCGGCGACCGCCCGGAAGATGTGTCGAACGGAATTCATTGCTTTCCCCCTAAGAATGCAGAACTGTTCCTTCGGTCGTCGGCGGCCGATAAAACGGTGTGGACGCCCTCGACCGGACCCTATCGGCTCACTGACAGGCCGTTTAGATTGAGAAACAAGGAAGAGGGGTCAACGCACAAACCAAACAGCCAGAAAGGCATTCTAGATCATGTGAGCCAACCAAGCTATATTGTACGCAAAGCTCCAGCCTACTGTAATAGTATTGCCATGAGATTGCAAGCAGAAAGCAGCCCGTTTATCCCAAGATCAGGCGCAGGGCAGCGATGGCGGCCAGGCTGAGCGCCAGGCCGTTGAAAACGCGTTGAGGCACGCGCGGCAGCATCCAGCGACCGGCCAACACGCCGACGACGATGACGGGCAACATGAGCGCGTCGAAGATCAGGCCGTCAGAGGTGAACAGGGGGCGATCCGGCGCGAGAGCCATGACCAACGCGTAGAGCGGCACTTTGGCCACGTTGAAGATGAAGAAATACCAGGCCGTGGTGCCCATGAATTCGTGCTTGGGCAAGCCCAGGCTGGTCATGTAGATGGACATGATTGGGCCGGCAGCATTCGAGACGGTGGTGGCGAATCCCGCTGCGCTCCCTGTTGCCACCAGCCCCACCCGCGATGCCGGCCGCAGTCGCTCGCCCCACTTCAGTTGCGCCAGATACACCACCAGCATGACGAGCACCAGCACACCGATCCAGGCGTTGAGCTGATCTCTGCCCTGCGCATCTTCGCCAACGACGAACAGGGTGATCACGCCGGCCAGCATGCCCACCACACCCCACACCAGGGACATCACCGCAAACTTGCGGACGACGTCGAAGTTGTACT
>JAIMBB010000103.1 GCA_023511655.1 Anaerolineae bacterium | reverse complement strand
GCCGCCTCCATCCCGAACTTCCTGATCCAGGAGGATATGCTGACCGATGTGCCGTGGCGCTTCGATGTGGTGAAGCATTCGCTGCGCACCGAAAACGGCTACTGGCTGCCGACCGACGCGCCCGGCCTGGGCATCGAGGTGGACGAGGCTGCCGCGGCCAGACATCCCTTCGAACAAGAAATCATCCACGCCACCACCGTGCGCGCGCACGACGGTGCGATCCTGGACTGGTGATGCTATCCTTGGCGGCCTGCTGATATGCATCGAACGTATGAGCCCAGCCCCGACGTCACGCTTCGCTTCACGTTCGTCGCCCTCTCGGTGCTCGCCGGCGCCTTGCTATTCGCGCTCCTCGCCATGTTCATCACACGCGCGTTGTACGTCACGACCAACGGCCATCCAACACGACCGGACGGCGCTTTGTTCGTCCTGCTCGCACTGGCCTGCGTATGCGCCGCACCCATCGGCGGCTCGTCGGCGCTACTGATCGCTTTACTCGTCCTATACACGCTGAACGTCCGCAGCCGGCGCAGCCACCAGGCTGCCTGACGCGCAAGTGCAATGAACGACGATCTTTTGCTCGGCATTGACTGTGGCACCACGGCGCTGAAGGGCGTGTTGTGCAGCGCAGACGGCCGCGAAGTGGCCCGCGCCCAACGCCCCATTCCGCTGCTCACTCCCCAACCCGGCTGGGCCGAACAAGACCCTGAAGCGGTGTGGCAAGCGCTATGCCAGGTCGTGCGCGAGATCGCCGGACGAGGCGGAGGCCGCGTCGCTGCGCTTAGCATCGGCGCGCAGGCCGGTTCGATCATTCCCGCCGACGCGACCGGCTGGCCCGTTCATCCGATGATCACCTTCCTCGACACGCGCGCTGCCGGCATCGTCGAGGCATGGACGCGCAACGGTTGGAGCGAATTCATCCGCCAGATCACGGGTTGGGGCTTGCAAATCGGCCAGCCGCTCGCTTCGATCGCCTGGCTGCGCGAACATTGGCCGGAGGTGTTCGCAGCAGCACGACGCTTTATCGGGCCGCACGATGACTTGGTGCGTCGGCTGACCGGCGTGTTGATCAGCAACCCCTCGTGCGGCGCGCAGATGCCGTTGATTGACCGGCTGAGCGGGCAATGGAGCGCGGCCGTCGCCGAGCGCGTCGGCCTATCGCCGGATCGGCTTCCCCGATTGGGCGCGTCCGGCGCCGTCGTCGGCCCGGTCTTGCCGGCGGTCGCCGACGAGCTGGGGCTGTCCTCCTCCACGCTGGTCGTGAACGGTGGTCAGGATCACGCCTGCGAAGCGCTGGCGCTGGGCCTCACCGAGCCTGGCAACCTGATGTTGGCAACGGGCACGGCCTGGGTGATCACCGGCATCGCTGCTTCGCCGGAAATCACCGCCATCCCTCCACAGATGGATCTGAATGCCCACGTCGTGCCCGGCCGCTGGACGATCAGCACCTACATGGGCGGATTCGGCGCAATCATGGAATGGTGGCTACACGCAACGCCGACGCCGCTTGCCGACAGATACGCCTCGCTGCAGCGGGCGCTGGAAGTCTCGCCACCGGGCAGCAACGGCGCATCGTTCACACCCGAGTCGCAGCGTTGCGCCGCCAGTAGGTTCAGCGGGCTCAAGCTCAGCCACACCTGGCACGATCTGACCCGGGCTGTGGTGGAAGGCATTGCATTCGAGGTGCGCGCCATGGTCGCTGCGCTGCGCCAGGCCAACCAACCGGTGCGCGCGCTTCTCATGCTGGGCGGGGCAACCCGCACGCCGGGTTGGCCACGCGTGCTGGCCGACGTGACCGGCATGCCGATTTACACCTGCGACGATGGGTTCCTGGGCGCGCGCGGCGCAGCCATCCTGGCCGGTTTAGGCGCAGGCAGATACCCCTCCGCTGCACACGGCTGGCCATACTTTGCGCCCCGAACCCATCTCATCCAGCCCAACCTCCAGACGCATGCGCACTACGCCCAGCACCTGTAATCTGCCCCCATGACCACTCGACGCTTTCGACGCCTCTTTCCAGACGACAAGACACTGATCGTTGCTTGCGACCACGGCATGATTGATGGCCCGGCCCCGGGCATCGAGCGGATCGGTGACACGATCAGCGCCGTAATTGCCGGCGGCGCGGACGCCGTGATGTGCAGCTTTGGCACCGCCACACGCTTCGCCGAATCGCTGGCGCGCACCGGCCTGGTGTTGCGCATGGACGGCTCGGGCACGCGCATCGGTCCGAAGACAGGCCCAGGCGCGCAGTTCTACGCCGTCGAAGACGCCCTGCGCCTGGGCGCCGACGCGCTGTGCGTCACTGCCTTTCCCGGCAGTCCGTACGAAGAAGCCACGCTGGAGACGCTGGCCCGCGTCATTCGTCAGGCACACCGGTGGGACCTGCCGGTCATGGCCGAGATCGTCCCCGGCGGATTCGACAGCCCGCCGGAGCAGCGCACGCTCGACGCGGTCAAAATCTCGGCGCGCGTCGCAGCCGAGCTGGGCGCCGACTGGGTGAAGATCCCCTACGTCGAGGGCTTCGCCGAGGTGGTGCAGACATGCTTCGTGCCGGTGACGGTGCTGGGCGGCAAGAAGAAGGACGACCCGCGTGAGACGCTGAGGACGTTGCGCACCAGCCTGGATGCTGGAGGCGCCGGCGGCGTGATCGGACGCAACATCTGGCAGTCGGGCCGCACCGAGGTGATGACTCGCGCGATGGTGGCCATTGTCCACGCTGGCGCAAGCGTGGATGATGCGCTAAAAATCGCGCAGTTGTGACGGATCACCTGCAACCTGTCGAACACGAAACCAGCCTGCGGCGCTTCACCGGCCACGTCGCCGTGATCACCGGGGCAGCCGGCGGCATCGGCCGCGCGTGTGCCCTGCGCTTTGCCCAGGAAGGCGCGAACGTCGCTTGCCTGGACGTGAACGATGTGGCTAACGATGCGAGCGCTGAGGCCTGCCGCCGCTATGGCCGCCAGGCCATCAGCCTGCACTGCGATGTCTCCGCTCCCGATGACGTGAACGAGAGCATCGCTCAGGTGATGCACCGCTGGGGGCACGTAGACATCCTGGTCGCAGCAGCCGGCATCTACACCGGCGGCTTGCTTGGCGAAGTGACCCTGCAGCAGTGGCAACGCCTGCTCGACATCAACCTGACCGGCGTGTTCCTGTGTAATCGGGCCGTGGCGCCCATCATGATGCAACGCCGCAGCGGCAGCATCATCAACATCTCATCCATGTCCGGCAAGACCAGTTGGGCCGGCACACATGAGTACTCGGCATCAAAGAGCGGCGTGATCGGCCTGACGCGCTCGGTGGCGATGGAGTTGGCCCCCTACGGCGTCACGGTCAACGCGGTATGCCCGGGCAACACCAAAACCGAACTGGTGCTGGCGGCCGCGCGGCAAAACGCGCCACGCGAGGGGCTGACGGTAGCAGAATGGCTGGAGCGGCGCGCCAGCGATTGTCCGATGAAGCGGATGGCCGAACCCTGGGAGATCGCCGGCCTGTGCGCCTTCCTCGCTTCGGAGGACGCGCGCTATATCACCGGCCAGTCCATCGAAGTGGACGGCGGCATGGTGATGAGCTAATGGACGTGATTGACGTCACTTCATCCCGGAGGAGCTATGAGATTCAAAGACAAAGTCGTGATCGTGACCGGCGGCGCCAAGGGCATCGGCGAAGCCGCTGTCAGAGCCTTCAGCGCGGAAGGCGCGGCAGTCGTCATCGCCGATGTGGATGACGCCGCCGGCGAAGCGCTGGCGCGGTCGTTGCCGCGTGCCACGTTCGTACACACCGACGTTTCTCGCATGGCCGATGCTGAGCGAGCCGTGCGCACCGCCGAAGAGACCTACGGCGGGCTGGATGCGCTCTTCAGCAACGCGGGCATCCAGCTCTACGGCCTGATCGAAGAGGTGAGCGAAGTGGACTACGAGCGCGGCATGGGCGTGAACTTCAAAGGGCATGTATGGATGTGCAAATACGCGGTGCCCGCCCTGCGCCGGCGCGGCGGCGGGGCAATCGTCTGCACCTCATCGGTGCAGGCCCTGGCTACCCAGACCACCGTGCCTATCTATGCCGCCAGCAAAGCGGCCACCCTCACCCTGGTCAAGGCCATCGCGATAGACCACGCGCACGAAGGCATTCGCGTCAACGCTGTGTTGCCCGGCTCGGTGGACACGCCGATGTTGCGCGGAGCTGCAGCAACCTTTGCTCCCGATGACGTCGAGGCGACCGTCGCCAGATGGGGCAAAATGCACCCGATCGGCCGGGTCATCAAACCGGAGGAGATTGCCAGGCTGGTGCTTTTCTTGTGCAGCGACGACGCCAAAGCCTGCACCGGCGCGGCTTATCTCGTGGACGGCGGGTTGATGGCAAAGTTGCCGGTCGTGCTACCGGACTGACGCCCGAGCCGCTACAATACCGCCCGACGTTTGCGATTGCAACACAAGTCCACACCTCTCTGCTGCACCATGCCTCTCACCCCACGAACGCTCACCGCTGCGTTGATAATCACGCTCGTCGCGCTTCCGCTCGCACACACCGCCAATGCCCAGGACGCTCCGCGCCTGATCCTGGCCGATTACATGATGTGGTATCAGCCCGATGTGTTCGACGGCGCCAAGACTTTCGACGTGCCGGCCGCCGGGGCATACAACTCAGACGACATGGCTACGATCCAACATCACCTGCAACTGGCCCGGCGCGCGTGCCTGGATGGGTTCACCGCACACTGGTTCGGCGCCAAAGAACCACGCACCACCGACAACTTCAACAAGCTGTTGGCCGCCTCCGAGGGCAGCTCCTTTCGACATGCTGTGGTGTTGCTGGAGAACAGCTTGCGGCGCACGAAAGAACAGGATCTGAGCGACTCGGTGCGCTTCGTGTTGGATCACTGGGCCAACCACCCAAACTACCTGAAGATTGACGGCCGGCCAGTGATCTTCTTTGAGGGCATGACGCGGCCGTGGGGCAGCGTGGGCGCAGCGAAGGCCGGCTGGGCGCGCATCCGACAGGCCACCGACCCGCAACGTCGGGCCATCTGGTTCGCCGAGGGATTGACGGCCGCCTTCAACCCGTTGTTCGACGGCCTGTATGTATATCGCATTGATCACAAGAACGGCCCGCGCAGTTGGTTGAAGCAACCGGTCTTCGCCGCGCGCCTGCGCGAGGCCGAGCGACAATCGGGCATCAAGTTGTATTTTGCCGACACAGTAGCTCCCGGCTTCGACGACACGCGCTCGGTCAAAGTGCGCGCCACCGACGTGCGCGTGCCCGCGCCAGCCTTCGCGCGCGATCGGCGTAATGGCGCCTACTACCGCGAGACGTTCAGCGTCACGCCTCAGACTGGCGGCGACTTGCTGCTCGTCAAGAGCTTCAACGAGTGGATTGAGGGCACGGCCATCGAGCCGGGCAGTCGGTATGGCGAACTGTATCTGGATTTGACGTGCGAGCTGGGCACAGCCTATCGCAATGGCGATCCGGCCCTCGCTCGCGCGGCCGAGGAAACCAAGGGGCAACAACCATGAGCACGCTGGATCTGTCTAGCAAGACCATTCTGATCACCGGCGGCGCCGGCGCCATCGGCCGGGTGGTCGTGCAAACCTTGCTCGCGCATGGCGCCACGGTCGCCGTGAACGACATCGTGCCGCCGGAAGAAGCCAAGTCGGCATTGCCAAAATCAGACCGCTTGCGCTACTTCCGCGCCGATGCTACGCAGGCCGATGAAGTCAAGGTCATGTTCGATGCAGTAGAAAGCGCGTTGGGCATGCCGAATGTGGTGTGCTGTCACGCCGGCATGGTCGCGGCACATCCGGTCACCGATTATCCGCTCGACGAATACGACCGATTGATGGACGTGAACGTGCGCGCAGCGTTCGTGGTGGCACAAGAAGCCGCCCGGCGCTGGATCGCGCGTGGCGCGTCGGGGCATTTGATCTTCACCACCTCCTGGGTGCAAGATGTGCCCTGGCCGGAGATTACGCCCTACACCATGAGCAAAAGCGCAATGAAGATGATGATGCGTGGCTTTGCGCGCGAGCTGGCCGACAAAGGCATCCGCGCCAATGCCATCGCCCCAGGCATTGTCGGCGTGGGCATGGCCAAACGTCAGTGGGACACCGACCCGAGCTACCGGGCGCGCGCGGCGAAGGCCATTCCGCTCGGCTACATGCAACCGCCAGAAAGCGTGGCCGATGCGTTCGCTTTTTTGTGCTCCGACATGGCCAGCTACATGACCGGCGCGACGCTGCTGGTGGATGGCGGATGCAGCCTGTATCCCATGGACTGAGGGAATTCGTCTCACTTATAAAACCATGAAACTCTCGCGACAACAAACTGACCAGGGGCCGCGCTGGATGCTCGACGGGCAACCGTTGCCGGCCTCGTTCACCCTTGCCGAATTGTTACAGCGGCATGCCGATGAGATTCAGGCCTGGTTGCACGAGCGCCCGGCCACTGCCGCCGGCGCCGACGTGCACTCCCAGGCGGTGCTGCCACCCATCGAACCGATGCAAGAAGTGTGGGCCAGCGGCGTCACCTATCTGCGTAGCCGCGACGCGCGCAAGGCTGAGTCGTCGGTCGCCGACGTATATCAGAAGGTCTACGAAGCCGAGCGGCCGGAGTTATTCATGAAGGCCATCGGCTGGCGCGTGGTGACCAGCGGCCACCCCGTGCGCATCCGCAAGGACAGTGCGTGGAACGTGCCGGAGCCGGAACTGGTGCTGGTGGTCAACGCCCACGGCGAAATCATAGGCTACACGGCCGGCAACGACATGTCCTCACGTGACATCGAAGGCGAGAATCCGCTGTATCTGCCGCAGGCCAAGATTTACAACGGCGCCTGCGCTCTCGGCCCGGAGATCATGCTGGCAAATGCCGATGCGATGCGCGCGCTGCCGGTTACATTGGAAATCCGACGCGCAGGGGCCATCGTCTTCAGCGGCGAAACCAGCATCGCGCGCATGAAGCGCCGGTTGGAAGAACTCGTCGGATACCTGTATAGGGAATTGGACTTTCCGCACGGCGCTTTTTTGATGACCGGCACCGGCATCGTGCCGCCGGAGAGCTTCTCCCTGCAGGCCGGCGATGCAGTCAAGATCACCGTCGGAGAGGTGACGCTGGAGAACGCCGTAGCCTGAGGGCGTCTCGGCATCACCACGTGCTGACTTCTAGCAGGCGCTCATCGTAGAACCACAAGATGGCGCGGTCGAAGTCGTCTTCGTCGGCTTGAGAAATGATCAAATCGCAGATGCTGGGCTCGAGCGCGATCAGCTCGTGGATGAGGGCGGCCTTCTGGGCACCGCTGGGCACCGTTTCGCACACGCTCAGCATCGTGCGCCAGTCCTGATGAAAGGCGCCGGCCCATACCATCAGCAAGCGTTGGTGGTTGAAGGTATAGCGTTCCTCCTGGCCGGTGTTGGGGTTGAGGCGCATGAAAACCAGCTCGCCACCGAGCGGCAATGGCCGACGAATCAGGTTCAGCCTGCGCTTGCCACCGACCAGGCGAGCGCAGGCCTGGCTCACTTCGTCGTGCGTCTCGTCCAGGACGCGACCGCGTTCGTGCAGGTAATCGTACAGGCAACGCACCAGGTGGATCAAATTGCGGCGCTCATCCAGCGTCCAGCGCTGCGTGTACTTCATATCCACGAAGCTGGAGGCCAGCTCGCTGATGTGATAACCGCACAGCTCATCAAGCGACTGAATTTCGTGCAGGTGAACTTCGACGAAGGTGAGAAAGATTTCGATCCCGAACCAGACCGCCAGCGGGTTGAGCCCGCGCTGACCGGCATAGCGCAAAAACTCCTCCACGTCGCTCAGCTTGAGCGGCGGCTGCCAGTCTAGTGCGTCGTAACGGGTTCGGGCAGCACAGAGCGCATCGCTGAGCAAGTCCTCGACCGTTACGAATTGTTGCGCCTCAGCCATCTCATCTTCTTTACAGATGGCTGACTCGGACAGGATGCTCTTCAACAGATCACGTATGTCTTTAGGGACGACGGCTACTTTGAACATGCGTTTACCCGGCCTGCCTTCTTTGGTGAGCGAGGTGCGTCCGACGAACAGCAGCGCGCGGCGACGAAGTTCGCCCAGGCAAGATGTGGGCGGGTCTTCGTCCCAGAACCACCCATCGCCGTCCATCGCGCCGAAATCGCGCGTCAAATCGGCCAGGCGCATCCACCCGCCGTTATCAACCACTCGTCGCAAAGCGGCACGAGCGCGTGGGGGCAACTCGATGACGCAACGCCGCAACACTTCTTTCGAAGTCAACGCAGCGACCAGCGCAGCCACCTTGGTGCGACGGTTCGGGCGCAAGGCACCTTGCAGGGTGAGTTGATTGGCCTGGCAGGCGGCGTCCAACCACTTGGCGGGGATTCGGTTCAGCGCGGTGGTGAGCGAGAGGTTGACGCGGATGACTTTGTTGTCTTCTTCGGCACGCCAGCGGTCGCCCAAATAGCGCGCCAGTTCCTCCGTCAATTCATCGGTGAGCAGGGAGGAATCGAAGTCGAAATCATCGGCATCTTCGTAATCGTCGAAGTCGCCGTCTTCGAATTCGTCGTTCGGTTTGGTTCGCATCAGACCCTCTCCCCGGCATGCGCCTTGCGCCTGCAAGGCTCACACCTCGCGCTTACGGCCGTGCGGTTCACCGTCCGCCGGCTTCTGTGACTCTATACGCTTGCGATACGCATTCACCCGGTTGACGACGGCCTCGCTGCCGAACATCGCCCAGATGGACAAGCCCAACAGCACGAACAACGGCGTTACCGCCAGCGACACGATCAACAACAGGCCGGCAACGATGAGCAGCACCAGCGTGAACAATGGATTCGCCCCGGCCACCAGGGCCGAGTTTCGCACAGCCACGCGCCAGCGCCTGTCCTGCTGCTCCATATAAAAGGCGAACACGTAGAAGTTAATCACCAGCCAGAAAAACGCCACCGCCAGCCACGCACCTTGCACCCATTGCACCCATACTTCGTTGCCAAACGTCGCGCCATACCACCAGAAATTGAAGGCAATCAGTACCGTCACAACGAGTGACACGATTGTATACAACCAGGCCTTGCCGAAATGCTCGCGAAAGGCCGCGAAGTAATGATCCCATGATACTGCGTAGTCGTTGGCGATGCGATTGCATACCGCATACAACGCCATCACCGCCGGCGGACCGGGGATGACGACAGCCATACACAGCAACGTGAAAAGGTTCATCAAGACCAGGTTGAACATCTCGCCCCAGATGTCCTTGACCGTCTTCACGACTACGCGCAAGGCATCAACCATCTTGCGGCTATTGTAACGGCGAGTGAAAATCGCGCGACCCGCATCAGAGCACTGTCGCCGGATCCACATCTACGACGAACCCGCGCGGCACGTTCAGCCCGGCCAACAGCTCGCGCGGCGCATGCGTGCGCACCAGCACCTGCCAGCGATAGCGGTTGTCCCTACGGGTGAAATAGGCCGGCGCCGGGCCGATCACCCCCACCTGATGCGGGGAGCGGCGCACCTCGCGGGCCAGTAACTCGCAGACATGCCGTGCAACTTCGTTATCCGCATCGGCATACTCGAAGCGCACCAGCCTCACGAACGGCGGCAGGTTCAGCGCCTGGCGTTGGGCCAGTTCGTAGCGCACGAAGCCGCGAACATCATGCCGGGCAGCGAACGTGATGGCCGGATGTTCGGGATTGTAAGTCTGCACGATCACGCGTCCAGGCAACAATCCGCGCCCCGCCCGACCGGCTACCTGCAACAGCAGGTCAAAGACGCGCTCGCTCGCGCGGAAGTCCGGCAGGAACAGGCCGACGTCGGCCAGCACCACACCCACCAGCGTCACCATGGGCAGATCGAGCCCTTTGGCGATCATCTGCGTGCCCACCAGCACGTCGGCCTGCCGGTTCACGAAACGCTGCAAGATGTGATCGCTGCTCCCGTGCCCGACCGCATCCCTATCCCAGCGCACCACTCGCGCCGCGGGAAAGCGTTCCAGGACGACCTGTTCTACCTTCTGCGTGCCGATGCCGATGAAGCGGATGCGCGTGCTGCCGCAGGCAGGACACCGCGATGGCACGGACTCGGTATGATCGCATTGATGGCACTTCAGGTGAGCAGCGCGAGATGAGAATAGGGAGTCAGGGGTAAGCAGTCGTGATCCCTCGCTTGCGGCCGGCGCGTGATAGGTGAGCGGCACGTCGTCGTTCGGACAACGCAAGACGTGGCCGCAGTCCCGGCATAGCACGCTGGACGCCGCACCCCGCCGGTTGAGGAAGAGGATGGCTTGCTCGCCTCGTCGCAACACCTCGCCCAGCGCGAGGGTGAGCGCCCCGCTGAACATGCTCGTGTTGCCGCCGCGCAATTCCGCGCGCATGTCAATCACCTGCACAGCCGGCAACGGCTGATAGGCCACGGCCTCGGTCTCTCGTTGCACCGCCGCATGCACGCCAAGACGCGCTTGCTGGTCAGCCAGGCGACGCACATGCCCACGCACACGATTAGGCAGCTCGAGCAGCTTCAAACGACCGGCCGCCGGCCAGTCGGCTTTCGGCATGTCGGCATCTGCGTCGGTCATACGCCAGGCTTCCAGCGACGGCGTGGCGCTCCCAAAGATCAGCGTCGCGCCGGTCAGCCCGGCATAGTGCAGGGCAACCTGCCGGGCATCGTAGTAGGGCGGGCTACTCTGCTTGTAGGATGGATCGTGCTCTTCATCGAGCACAATCAGCCCGGGATCGGACAACGGGGCAAAGAGCGCCGAGCGCGCGCCGACGACGACTGGCAGCTCGCCGGCGCGGATGCGCCGCCAGGTGTCATAGCGTTCGCCCGCCTTCAATCGGCTGTGGACGAGCGCGACGCGGCCGGGGAAGCGCTCCAGAAAGCGTCGCACCGTCTGCGGGGTGAGTGAAATCTCCGGCACCAGGATGAGCGCGCCGCGCCCCTGACCCAGCACGGCCTCGACCGCGCGCATGTAGATCTCGGTCTTGCCCGAGCCGGTCACGCCGCGCAACAAGAAGTGAGAGTTGAAAGTTGACGACGGAGCGGCGCTTTTCGATTTTGCCGCTTCGATTTGCGATTCGATTTCGCGCCATGCCCGCCCTTGGTCCTCGGTCAGGGGTGGGGGCGACTTGACCACGTAATCCACATCGGCCAACGGATCGCGCCAGCGTTCGACGTCGCCGAGCATCAGGTAGCCCTGTGCGGCCAGCCAGCTTAAATCGTCGCGCGAAGCCCCTGTCTCGGCGAAAATCCATTCGGCCGCAGCCAGGCCATGCTGCGATTTTAAGTAGTTCAACACGGCGGCGCGGCGCGCGCGCGTCTCCGGCTTTAGCCTCGCGTTGGCCTGCAAATTGGCCAGCACCAACTCAAGCGTATCTTCGCCGATGGCCAGTTGCGCCAGGGTGGTATGCCGGGGTTTAACCTTCGGCGGATTCAACGTGGACGCGCGAAATACCAGGCCGGCCCTGAGCAAAGCCTTCAATACGCGGCGCCAATCCGGCAAACCACGCATGGCGCGCGCCAGCTTGGATTCGACCAGCGGGCCGCGCAGTCTGAGCACCTCGAGCAAACGCGAACGCGCATCGGTTGCATCGGCCGCCTGCCCCTTGGACTCAGCAGCGCGCTCGCCCACCTCGGTCAAGCCATATATGTTGGCCGAACGCGGCGTGAACCCCGGCGGCACCATGAGCGCGCAACAGCGGCCGAGCGGGGCGTGGTATTCGGCAGCCATCCACCGCGCCAGCGCCAGTTGGGCCGGGGTCAAGGCCGGCCGATCGTCCAGCAGAGCGTGAATCGGCTTGAGACCGGCGCCGGCGTCCGATGATGCGCCGACGTCCACGACGATGCCGCCGACGAGGCGCTTCTGCAACGGCACGACGACGGCAACGCCGGGTGAGATGGATCCGCCGAGTTGATCGGGAATGAGATAGGTCAGCGGCGTGACCACGGCTTGTGACAAAAGCGCAACCGAAGCTACCGGCAGAGCTGTGGACGGATCGGCCATGTGCGTTCACTGTAGCACAAGCGTCCTATCGCTGCCTGAGCGCCCCACCTATAATTGCTCGCGTGAGCATTGAGCTTGAAACGCGCGTCGAAACACTGGAGTCCTTGATGGCCGACACGCTGCGTGTTGTGCGCACAGCCGGCCTTCAGATAGATCGTCTATCGCTGCAGGTAGATCGTCTATCGCTGCAGGTAGACCGCTTATCACAAGAGATGCGTGCCTTCAAGGACGAGATGCGTGCCTTCAAGGATGAGATGCTCGCCTTCAAGGATGAGATGTTCGCCTTCAAGGACGAGATGCGTGCCTTCAAGGACGAGATGCTCGCCTTCAAGGACGAAACCCGCGCTTCCAGGATCGAGATGAACAAGCGCTGGGGCGACCTGTCCGCCAGCCTCGGCCTGCTCGTCGAGAACATCGTTGCTCCCAGCGTCCCACGCGCTCTGCGCCAGGTCTTCGCCTGCTCCGATGAAGCCATCGAGTTCCTGGGCGTCCGCCTCAGGCGCAAGCATCCCTCCCTGCCCGACCGCAACCGCGAGTTCGACACCGTGGCCGCCGGCTGCGGCTATGTCCTCATCGTCGAGAGCAAAGTCCAGCTCGACTCCGGCGCGGTCGGCAAATTCGTCGATCGGTTGCCAGAAGCCAGAGAATACTTCCCCGAATTCGTCGCCGGCGGCTACCGCTTCGCTGGCGCCGTTGCTGGGCTTTATGTAGAACCCAGCGTGGTCGCCTTCGCCGAGAAGCTCGGCCTGATTGTGCTGGGCACAGGCGATGACCTGATGGAGGTGCTCAACTCGTCCGACTTCACGCCCAAAACCTACTGAGCCTTTGCCCTTGCGCGCATTTGCTAGCACTTCTTTGCGCCTCCGGGTGATCGGCCCCTTGCCCCTCGCTGTGAACACCCCCCTATCGCCGGCCTGCTGCAGGCCAGGGATTGCCGTGCTGCCATCGGCGTGCCGCGCATCCCCACTCACTTCGCACAGCGGAACCCCACATCGCGATGCGAGCTGCTGGCATCATCCTTGATCCGCCTGGTCACGCGCAGGTCTTCGGGCGAATTGGTGAAACTGCCGCCGCGCATCACGCGCTGATCGGCCTGAGGTGGGCCTTGCGGATTGTCATTCTCGTTCTGCGCGTAGTAGTCGGGACGATACCAGTCGTTTACCCATTCCCACACGTTGCCGGCCATGTCGTATGCGCCGATGGGGCTGCGGTTGTTCAGATAAAAACCGACCGGCATCGTATCGGTTGGCGGCGCCACCCGCGCCGGGTCGAAGTCGTTGCCCCACGGATAGGCGCGGCCATCATTGCCGCGCGCGGCATACTCCCACTCGGCCTCAGTGGGCAGCCGCTTACCTAACCAGCGGCAGTACTTGTCCGCATCCCACCACGAGACATAGCGCACCGGATGATCAAAGCGCGAGCCGACGTTGTCCACACGCCACGTCTCGTTGAACGGCTTGCCCACCTTCTCGGCATCGGTGCGGTGGTTGGTAGCTTTGACGAACTCACGAAACTCGCCGACGGTCACCTCGTAGCGATCAATCTGGTAGGCCGGCATGTTCACCATGCGTTCCGGCCTCTCATCATCGAAGCCGGCATTGCTGCCCATGAGAAAAGTTCCCGCCGGCATCTGCAACATCGAGCCCGGTGGCCCATCGGCGCCGCGCACGGGCAGCACGACCGGCGGTGTGCGCAACCGCCGGCCGCTGCGATCAGTGGCCTGCGCTGCGATTTGAAAATCACCGTTGACCATCGGCTGCCAGCTCAAGACGACGTTGACGACAGCCGCGCCGCTGACCGGCTTGGCAGCCACGGGCCGGTCATCCGCCAACAGCTCGATGCTGGCGACGCCGTTTGGGCTGGCGGCATATATGGCAAAGAAGAGCGGCCGATTGGCGCGCACCGGCCGAAATGCATCCCCTCGCGCAGCGGGCGATGTGATCTCGACGCCAGGCGCAACGGCCGCTCGCAACGGCGACACCGCGCACGCCGCAACGAGCATCGCCGCGGCGATGACACAACGCTTCAGCATGGGAGCATTATCCATGCTGACCATCGCCGACCTTCTTCCGAAACTACAGCAGGCTGGGCTGAATGGGCGGCGTGTAGGGGATGTTCAGATGCTCGTAGGCGCGCTGCGTGGCGACGCGGCCACGCGGCGTGCGATCGAGGAAGCCGAGTTGCAGCAGATACGGCTCCACCACGTCCATGATCGTGTCGCTCTCTTCGCTGATACTGGCGCCCAGCGTCTCCAACCCGACCGGCCCGCCGTTGAACTTCTCGATGATCGTGCGCAGCACGCGCCGGTCCAGGTCGTCCAGGCCGAGCGGATCCACTTCGAGCAAATTCAGCGCCTGATGCGCCAGATGGGCCGTGATCCGGCCATCGCCGTGCACCTGCGCATAGTCGCGCACGCGCTTGAGCAGGCGCAGCGCCACGCGGGGTGTGCCGCGCGACCGTCGCGCCACTTCGGATAAGGCATCGGCATCAATCGGCGTGTCGAGCAAGCCGGCGGCGCGGGCCACGATTTTCTCGATGGCCTCGACAGGATAGAAATCCACCCGCAACACCGCGCCGAAGCGGGCGCGCAGCGGCGCGGTCATCAGCGCCAGGCGCGTGGTCGCGCCGATGACGGTGATCGGCGGCAGCTTCAGGCGCACGCTGCGGGCGCTCGGCCCCTTGCCGATCACGATGTCAATCGCGTAGTCCTCCATCGCCGGATACAGCACTTCTTCGACGGCGCGATTGAGGCGGTGGATCTCGTCAATGAACAAAATGTCGTTGGCGCGCAGGTTGGTAAGGATGGCGGCCAGGTCGCCGGCGCGTTCGATGGCCGGCCCGCTGGTCACGCGCACTGTCGCGCCCATCTCGTTGCCCACCACGTGACTGAGCGTGGTCTTGCCGAGGCCCGGAGGGCCGTAGATCAGGATGTGATCCAGCGCGTCACCGCGCGCCTTGGCGGCCTGGATCATCACGCGCAGGTTGTCGCGCACTTTGTCCTGCCCGATCAACTCGTCGAGGGTGCGCGGCCGCAACGCGCGATCGAGCATGCCATCGTCGCCGGGCTGATTGGCTCCAGAGACCATACGCGCGGTTCCGGCTGATCGGTCATCTGCCATCGTCGCGATTATAGGACAAGCGTTCTAATGGCGCGTTTTGGGAAGTGCTCAAGCGCCCACGCGCTCAGCCGCGCCGGGCGCTTGCGACGGCTGGCTCTGCATGCGGACGTAACCGGGGTGCATTTTCTTGTAGGGGCAGGCCTGTGCGCCTGCCCGCATTCGACGCATGCGAACGGTCGGCCACGCAGAGCTGCTCCTACATCACACACCGCCGCCCCTTGTAGGCCCTATGTGGTCGCCCGCGCAACCACGCACACGCAAACGGGCGGCCACGCCGGGCCGCCCCTACAAATACCCCCGTTGGCGAATGCACCCCGTGACCGATTCACAGCCCTATAATTGCAACGATGCCGTTGTTGATTGACGGCCACAACCTGATCGGCCAGCTCCCCGACCTATCGCTTAGCGATCCGAACGATGAAGCAAAACTCATCGCCCAGCTGAAGGCATACGTCGCGCGTACCGGCAGGCAGATCACCGTCGTGTTCGACCCTGCCCCGAACAGCGACCTCCTCGACTTCGGCCACCGCAAATATCGTGAAGGTAAGCTGGAGGTCATCTACGCAGCGCCCAGACACAAAGCCGACGACGTGATCCGCGAGATTGTTGGCCAGGCTAAAGACCGCAAAGGGCTGATCGTCGTCACGGCCGACGGCGCACTGGCTCATTTCACGCGGCAATGCGGCGTGCGCGTGCAGCCACCCGCCGAGTTCATGCGCGGACTACAACAAATGCTGAACGCCGCGGCCGACGCCGACGAAAAGCCGGCCGCAGGAAAGGCGGAGGTGGAGGAGTGGGCCAAGGTGTTTAAAG
>JAIMBB010000102.1 GCA_023511655.1 Anaerolineae bacterium | reverse complement strand
GACGCTGCGAAGTGTTACGTTACCGCTGCTCGTACGGGTCGGTTCCGTCATTCTGCTTCTGACTGTAGTCAACAGCATGAACGTATTCGATCTTGTCAAGACGCTGACGGATGGCGGACCATTCTTTGCGACGGAAACAGTGGATTTGTACATTTACAATTACGCATTCAGCACGAGCGGGTTCCCGCAGATTGGTTACGCATCGGCAGCCGGCATTGTGTTCGGCCTGACGATCTTCGTCATCACGCTGCTGCTCGGCTGGTTGGGCCGGCGAACCGGCAACAGCCGACAGTCGCGAACCGCCAAACAAGCAATGGGGGGGATGTAAGTTGGCTGCACGCTTCTCCGTTCGCAGCGCCGCCCTCCATCTGGTGCTGATTGCGCTCGCTGCTGTCGCCAGCCTGACGATGCTGATGGGCCGCCTGATCGGCCCGCGGCCGGCGTGGACGATGGCATTGGTCATTGGCCTGATCGCGTTGCTGATCGTGCTCAAGTACGAGCCGTTTACGCAGGCGTTCGCCTCCACATTGCGCATCTGGCAGGGACAATCCGCGGCAGAAGCCTCGGCCTTCGACGTGCGTTGGCTGGGTTTCTCTTACATCTTCTTCCGGCTGGTCTCGGCGTTGCGCGATCGCGCCGCTGGCAAGCTGCCCGGGATGTCGTTGCGTGAATTCGTCACCTACGTCGTCTTCGCGCCCGCGCTGATCGCCGGTCCGATTGACCGGCCCGATCGCTTCCTCAAGGACCTGCGCAGCACCTTCCGCTTCAACCTGGCCGATGCGACGGAGGGTGCGCGGCGCATCGCCATCGGCGCCTTCAAGAAGTTCGTCGTCGCCGACCTGATCGCCGTGTTCGCACTGAATGAAGTTAATGCCGAGCAAGCGCACGGCGCGCCGTGGGTGTGGCTGCTGGTGTATGCCTATGCCTTTCGTCTGTATTTCGATTTCAGCGGCTACACCGATATCGCCATCGGCGTTGCACGTGTGTTCGGCATCCGGCTGCCCGAGAACTTCAACCGGCCCTATCTCAAACCCAACCTGACGCAGTTCTGGAATAGCTGGCACATGTCGCTGGCGCACTGGTTCCGCGCGTATTACTTCAATCCGCTCACGCGCGCTCTGCGCACGCGCGCATGGGCGATGCCGGCCATCATCTTCGTCAGTCAGGCCACGACCATGTTGTTGATCGGTCTGTGGCACGGCATCACCTGGAACTTTGCGATCTGGGGCTTGTGGCATGGCCTTGGTTTATTCGTGCACAATCGCTGGGCCGACTTTGCCAAGGCCAGGTTGGCCATTTCGCCCGAACGTCCGCGATTGCAGCAAGCCGTGAACGTGGTCGGTGTGCTCGTCACGTTTCACTTCGTCGTGTTGGGGTGGGTGTGGTTCGCGCTGCCGGATGTGGCGCTGTCGCTGGAGGTGTTCGAGAAGTTGTTCGGCCTATGACCCTTGAGCGTCACTCCGTCTTGCGCATCGTCGTCAAGGCGCTGGTGCTGTTCGTCGCGCTGAACGTTGCTTTCGCGTTGGTCGACTTCCCGGCGAATGGGGGGGTGGCGGCGCTGGGTCGTCTGTCGCTCTACAACACATTGTGGCCGGGCCGGGCGCGCTTGCCCTATGGCGACGATCCCGGCCGGGCCTATAACCTCAGCTTGTACAGCCTGGAGGCCATGTTCGCCTCGCACGAGCTGAGCCGTGGGGCCAAGCCGGCCGACGAGTTCCGCGTGTTGCTGATCGGCGACTCGTCTACCTGGGGCTGGCTGTTGAGGAACGAGGATACGCTGGCCGGGCTAATCAACGCGATGGGCCTGACGACGGAAGATGGGCGAGCCGTGCGCGCCTACAACCTGGGCTATCCGATCATGTCGCTCACCAAGGATTTGCTGTTGTTGAGCCACGCGATGCGCTATCAGCCCGACCTGATCGTCTGGCTGGTCACGCTCGAATCCTTCCCTGCCGACAAACAGCTCGACCATCCGATCGTTCGTCACAACGCCCCAGCCGTGCGAGCGTTAATCGCCGACTATCAGTTGCGCGCCGACCCAAACGATTCCTCCTTTGTCAATCCGTCTTTCCTCGACGGCACATTCATCGGTCAGCGCCGTGCATTGGCCGACTGGTTGCGCTTGCAGGCCTACGGCGCCTTGTGGGGTGCAACCGGTATAGATCAGTACTATCCCGACACCTACGAGCCGGCGCAGCGCGATCTGGAGGCGGATGCGTCGTTCAAGGGCATGGCGCCGCCCTTGCTTCCTGAGGAGGCCCTGGCCTTCGATGTGCTCGACGCCGGCGTTCGCATGGCTGCCGAGGCCGGCGTGCCGATGCTGATCGTCAACGAGCCGATCCTGATTAGCCAGGGCAGGAACAGCCACATCCGTTACAACTTCTTCTACCCGCGCTGGGCCTATGATCAATACCGAGAGTTGATGCGGAAACACCTGCATCTTGCGACCACGCCAGGGGACGTGTACTATCTCGACGCTTGGGACCTCGTGCCGCAGGGGGAGTTCACCAACAGCGCGGTGCACCTGACGCCGAGAGGATCTACCATCCTAGTCGAACAGATTGTTGCAGTATTACGCAAACAAATGCTGGGGTGATGAGCAATCTCAATGCCTCCTCCTGATTTGTTACCGCCCGCCGAATGGAGTTGCGGATTGTACTGCGTCGGGCGACTATCTATCTGGCATGAATTTGAACTTTCCGGGCCGTGATCGATTCCGTCTGTGGGGGGAGGCAAAGTGAACAGCACTCGCATTCGTGAAAATCTCCTGGCGATCCTTCTTTTTATACTCATCGTCGCTGTTGTGATCTTTACCAGCGACAGTGCTCCTCAGTGGATTTATCAGGGCTTTTAGTCGCTTTCTGATCAGCACTTTCCCTGGGTGGTGGCGTGAACGCGAACATCAACTTCTACATTCGTGCATCCTTGAAGGCGCTTGCACTGTTCATTGCCTTCAACGTGGTTCTTGTGTTTGTAGACCCAATGCCGGTGATAGCGCGCCTATCGGTATACAACTGGCTCGTCCCCGGCCGCGAGCGCTTGCCACATGCCCGACAGCCGAGTCGCGAGTACGGCGTCACCACGAGTAATTTGGACGTGATGTTCAACACGCACGTGATTCATGGCCGTGTTAAGACTGCAGATGAATATCGCGTCGTCGTCTTAGGTGATTCGGCGGCTTGGGGATGGAAGTTGCGGCCTGCCGAGACGATGGTCGGTGCGATGAATGCACAAAACCTCATCACACCCGACGGGCGCAAGGTTCGCGTCTATAACTTGGGTTACCCCATTGCATCTGCCATGCGCGATCTGTTGTTGTTGGACTATGCGATGCGCTACCGGCCCGATATGATTATTTGGATGGTCACCTTCGAGACCTTGAACGATAAGACACGCTTCGACCACCCTTTAGTGCGAGACAACGGTACCCAAGTGCGATCTTTGAACGAGCGTTATTCGCTCGAGGCGGATCCTGCGTTGTGGGAACTTGGCTACAGAGATCGCACATTATTCGGCCTTCGAAGAAAAATCATGGCCGATGCCTTTCGGTTGCAGCTCTACGGTCTACCGTGGGCGGCGACCGGAATCGATCATGACTACTTCTCGCCTTATGACCGAGTGTCGCGCGATCTCAAAGAAGGCGACTTGTTCTACGACATCCCTCCGAAGACGCTGAACGAGGATGAGATGACCTGGGATGTGGTCGCTGCCATGCATCAGCTTGCCGGTGAGCGACCTTTATTGATCGTCAATGAGCCGATTCTGATTGCTGATGGTAAGAACAGCGACGTCCGCTACAACAATGTGTACCCTCGTTGGATATTCGACCAGTATCGCGCATTGATGTTGAGCAAATCGGCACAAGAAGGATGGAATTACCTCGATCTGTGGGATTTGATCCCGCCGGATCAATTCACCGATAACGAATTTCACATGACTCCCAATGCCAATCGCATCTTGGCCCGGTCAATCGAAGCGTGGATGATCGAGCAGTGGGCCAAGCCCGAAGCAGCGATGAAGTCACCGTGATCGTCTCCGTCTTCGCCATGTTACCTACGGCAGCTCCGATCGCATCCCACCGATTTGCAGCGCTGTTGCACGTCGTGCATGTAGCGGCTGCGCTGTTGTCATCGGTGCGCCATGCCGCGCTTTTCGTCACCAGTGTGCTGGCCGTCTATCTGTTGCAGCCTGCGACGCCAATAGCTCATCTTGATTTTTGGCTGCCGAGTGCTTCGCTCTTGCTTGTAGTCGTGGTGTGGTGTGCGACGCAACCCCTGCGGCTCGAGGCAATGCGTGAGACCTTGGTGACGGCCGGGTTGATCGCCGGTCTTGTCTTGGGCATCGGCGCGCTTGGCATCACCACTCAACTGTGTTGTGTCGTCACACGCATGCCTCCGCCGAATATCTTGGTGGTCGCTGCGGCTGTGGCCGGCGGTGTCCTGACCTGCATCCTTGTGGTAATCGTCTTCGCCGGTCATCCTGCGCGGACGACGTGGCTCGTGTTCGCTTTGATCGCACTTCTTGTTGCAGTGAAGCTCAACTGGCCCATCAGCGGAGCGGATGCCCCGCAAGCCGAGACTGCATCACCGGCCCCCCCCCCCACATTTGCTACCATCCAATGGCTCGGCTTCTCATACATCGCCTTTCGGTTGATTCATGCCCTGCGTGAGCGTGCCCTGGGTAAGCTCCCCGTCATGTCGCTGCGGGAGTTCATGACCTACGTAGTATTCTTCCCCGCGATCATTGCCGGCCCCATAGATCGCGTCGAGCGCTTCCTGAAGGATCTGCGTGCGCCGTTCATCTTCAATATGAGTGATCTGGTCGAGGGTGGGCGTCGTTTGCTGATCGGGGTCTTCAAGAAATTTGTCATCGCCGACGCGCTGGCCATCATCGCGCTCAACGATGCGTTGGCAGTGCAGACCCAACCCGGCTTGTGGGCATGGGTGTTGTTGTATGCCTATGCCTTCCGCATCTTCTTCGACTTCAGCGGCTACACAGATATGGCGATCGGGCTAGGACGACTCTTCGGCATCAAGCTGCCGGAGAATTTCAATCGGCCCTATCTGAAGCCGAACCTAACCCAGTTCTGGAATAGCTGGCACATGACGCTGGCGCAATGGTTCCGGACGTATTACTTCAACCCCCTCACACGCGCGCTTCGTATGCGCAACATTGCACCGCCGCTGATCATCTTTGTGACGCAGACGACGACCATGCTTTTGATCGGCCTATGGCACGGCCTCACCTGGAATTTCGCGTTGTGGGGAGTGTGGCATGCTTTGGGGTTGTTTATGCATAGCCGGTGGTCGGAATTTGCCAGGGCTCGATTCGGCGCTCAGGACGCGAGCAAATTGCAGTGGGTGACTCACCTGGGCGGCGTGGTGCTGACGTTTCACTTCGTCGCGTTCGGTTGGGTATGGTTTGCCCTCTCGAACGTTGAGACGTCATTGACTTTCTTCAGACGATTGTTCGGCATGCCATAAGGCGTAGCCACAATACTTGAATGCAGTAATTGAACCATGAATAGCAACGATATTACCCATACCCTATCCACCTACGTCACAACCCAGATTCTCAAACAGCCGAAGCGCATTCTGAAGGGTGACGAGCCGCTAATCTCCAGTGGATTGATTGACTCGTTTCACCTGGTAGATCTGGGCTTATTCATCGAAGATAAGTTCGGCGTGCGGATCGAGGATAGCGAGTTGAACGCTGACACGTTCGACACGCTCGATCAGTTGGTTGTCTTGATCCAATCCCGGCAATAGGCGCGGGATGAGCTTTTGCCTTCGCGCGCTCCACGAGTAGCATCTATGCGCACCTTCTCGGCTGTCCTCGCGCAGACGTGCGCCGAAGTTCCTGATCGGCCGGCCATTCACCTGCAATTCGCCAAACGCAGTGACCTCACGCTCACCTACGGCGACCTGCTGAGCGGCGCAGCCGGCTTCGCCAGCCTGCTGAGCCGACATGGCATCGGTCAGGGCGATGTGGTGGTGATCATCCTGCAACATGGCGAGCCGTTGGTCTATGCCTTCTGGGGTGCCGTCCTGCACGGCGCAGTGCCGGCCATTCTGCCACCTCTGACCGAGAAGCTGCTGCCGGAGCGCTATCGCAAAGACCTCGCCGCTCTGATCCAGGTTACGCGGCCGCGCGCCATCGTCACCTATCCCGAATTTGCCCACGAAGTCGAGCTGGCCATATGCGCTGCCGCGATGGCTGCCGCGGCACCCGTCATGATCGCGGTGGATGCAGTGACGCCGGTCGCGCCGGACTTCGCTGCGCTGGGCGGCCTGCGGCGTGAGGCCAGCGACATCGTGCTGCTGCAGCACTCGTCGGGCAGCACCGGTCTGCAGAAGGGCGTCGCCTTGTCGCATCGCGCCGTGTTCAACCAGCTCGATGCCTATGCGCCGGCCATTGAGCTGAGTGAAAGCGATGTGATCGTGAGCTGGCTGCCGCTATACCACGACATGGGTCTGATCGCGTCGTTTGTATTGCCGGTGCTGCGGCGCGTGCCGCTGGTGCTGATGTCGCCGTTCGACTGGGTGCGTGCGCCGATCAGGTTGATGCAGGCCATAAGCCACTATCGCGGCACGTTGACCTGGTTGCCCAACTTCGCCTACAACTTCTGCGCGACGCGCATTCGCGAGCGTGATCTGGACGGGATTGATCTCTCCAGCCTGAAAGCGGTCATCAACTGTTCCGAGCCGGTATATCACTCCAGCCATCTAGCCTTCTTGCAAAAGTTCGCGCGCTATGGCTTGTCGCCCCGCGCGCTCGCCACGTGCTATGCCATGGCCGAGAACACCTTTGCCGTCACCCAAAGCGCCATCGGCGGACCGATCGCGCGCAACGAAGGCGGCGGCATCGGCAACGCCGGTCAGGTGTCGTCAGGTCGGCCTCTGCCCAACGTCCGCATCCGTATCCTGAGCGAAGACCGCCGCGATTTGCCGGAGGGCGCTATTGGCGAGATCGCTCTGCACAGCGACTGCATGTTGAGCGAGTATTACCATCGCCCCGATGCGACCGAGCAGGCGTTCTTCGATGGATTCTATCTCACCGGCGACCTGGGCTATGTGCTCCACGGCGAGGTCTACGTCACCGGCCGTAAAAAAGACCTGATCATCGTCGGGGGCAAGAATGTGTATCCCCAAGACCTGGAGCAACTGGCAGGCGAGGTGGATGGTGTGCACGCTGGGCGGGTGGCGGCCTTTGGCGTGTTCAACGAGGATGCCGGCACCGAGGATGTGGTCATCGTGGCCGAGGCCGAGAGCGATGACCCTGCAGAGCGCGAGCGCGTCGCCGAGGCCGTCCGTCAGCACATCACGCGCAACTCCGACGTAGCCGTGCGCCAGGTGATGATGGTGGATCCTCGCTGGCTGATCAAGACCAGCAGCGGCAAGGTGGCCCGCAGCGCGAACAAGGCCAAATACCTGGCCGAGATCATGGGGCAAACAGCCTGAGCGGAAAGGCTGGCCGGCCAGAGCCCCCGGGCATCGTCCCAGAGGAGCGCCCGTCCACCCTGCACGCGACAATCACTCCCAGATTTCGATCAACTCGGCCTTCAGTCGTTCGCGCTGCCGGCGATAGGTTTCCTCCTCGACTTCGCCCAGCGCGAATTTGTCGTCCAGGTCGGCGATCTGTCGCATCAAAAGTTTGCGCCGCTGTGGGATGCTGGCCGGCGCGGGCCGGTGGGCGCGGGCACGGCTGAGCACGACATAGGCCACGCCGATGGCCAGTCCGAACGCGATCAGACCAAAGCCGATAGCGCGCGCGTCCGAACCCGGCACGGGCGCGCCCAACGGTTGGCCGCGCAGCTCGAACTCGAACGATTCGCCGGCGGCCAGTGGCTTGTCGCTCACAAACACATATAGGTTGCCGCTGCTCATCTGCTGCAAGCCTTGATTGATCACGCTGCCGGTCACGGTGAAGGGGGTGCCGGGGCCGATGATCTCCGGCACGATCACATCGGCGCGCCGGGTGGGATAGAACAGCTTGCGCGCGAACGTGCGACTGTGGCGGTATGGCAGCTCGTAGAGCATCACCACCTGAGCAGCGCGCTGGCCGGGCACGACGATGTCGCTATCGTAGATCACGTCGCCTTCCTGGAAGAACCGGCGCCCCAGCCCTAACCCGTCGAACCGCAGGTTTTGCGCATCTTGTGGCACGCTGAGCTTGAGCGTGCGTCGCCGGCCGGCCGGTCCCGCCTCGCCAATGTAGGCCCGGTCGCCAGCGTTGTCGAACAGATAGTACTCCACCATCGTCACCGTGCCCTCGCCTACGTTTTGCACGAACATGTGCATTTCACCGATGCTGATGGCGCCGGCGTCGGTCGTGGTTTCGAACACCGGCAGGATGTCGCTGATCAGGCGCGTGCCCGTAATCGGGAATTGGGCCGGCGCAGCGTAGAAGCGTCCGCCGCTGTAATCCAACTCGGCTTGGTAGAAGTAGTCCGGCCGCGTTGGCAGGTTGTCGAACGACACGAATCCGCCATCGTCCAGGGTCGCAGTGCGCGAGAGCACCTCGCCGGTGGTGTCGTAAACGCGCAGTGTCACCGGCAGGTTGCGGATCGGCGCACCGTTCGGTGTGCCGTTGATGGTGCGCAGGTTGATCACGCCCTCGCCGGTTGCCTCGGCAGCCCGGATTGCCGCCGGATCGGCGTAGCGATAGCCGAGCGAGCGCACGAAATCGGCTACCTGAAAGCGCTGCGTTTCGTCGAGGGCTATTCCGGCGTGCGGGTCGCCGCGCAACATCAAGCTCGATATGTCCAGCAACGAGCGCGCAGCCAGGAAGCGCGGATCGTTGAGGGCGCGGCGCATCTCGCCATCGCCGACCGGCGTCTCGCCTTTGGCGCCGTGGCACGAGGCGCATTGGGCCTGATACAACTGCTCGCCGGCCTGCAACGTTTCGGGCGTCGTGGCCAGCGCCCACAGATAGGCTTGCACGTCCCAGCGGTCCTGGGCGCTTAGCGATCCGCGGAAGGGTGGCATCAGGTTCTGGATGCGGCCGTTGGTGATGACGTCATGCCATTCGCTGGGCCGCACGGCCCGCACGCGCGCGGGAGCGACCAGGCTGGCGACGGCTCTGCCCTGGGCTTTGATCTGCGCGGCGCTGGGGCCATCGCCCTCACCCTTCATGCCATGACAGGCTGCGCACTTCTCATCGTAAATGGCCGAGCCGATGAAGACGTCTGGAGGGCGCAACGGCGCCGACTCGCCATCGGCGACGGCCGTCGGCATGGCTGCCGGGGTGAGCAGCACCTCGACTGGCAGGGTGGGACGGCCGGCCATGGTGCAACCGACCAACGCCAGCGCTACGCTCACACAAGGGACGACAAATCGGAAAGTGCTGAACCTCATATGCTGAAGCGAAAGCCCCTCGTCACTCTGCATTTGCCATCGCGCCGGCGCTCGATTCCTGCGCGCCAAGCCGGTGGCCGCATTGCGGGCAGAATTTGTCGCCGACGCCGGCCGCGTATCCGCAACTTGGGCAAATCACCTGCTTGGTTGGCGCGCTGCCCCGGCGGCGGTCGGTCTGGACGATGGTGCGCAGGCGCGCTATCTCCGCTTCGATCTCCGCATCAACATCATGATGCGCATCGTCGCGCGCATCGTCGCGCGCATCGTCGCGCGCATCGTCGCGCGCATCGTCGCGCGCATCGTCGCGCGCATCGCCATCGTTCAACGCATCGAGTTCACGTAGGATTTGAGCGCCGCGCGCCACCTGGGCTTCGCGCAGGCGTTTGTAGTCTTCTTCGGCGATCTTACCTGTGCGGTGGTCGAAGTCCAGCTCGCGGATGGCGCTAATCACTGCGCGGCGCTCTTGTTCCAGCGCCTCGCGTCGGCTGGGTGGCTTGATTGCCGGCGTCTTGCGCCCCAGCAGCGGTAACGCGACGACGACTGCGACGATGATCAACAGCGCCAGGCCGAGGAGAAGGGTTCCGATGGGCATTTGGGAGCGATTGGAGATGAGAAGAGATTGGGAGATTGGCGATGAGAGGTTGTGGATCGAGCCGGCTCCAATCTAATCTGCGAGCATCTTATCAATCCTGGCGCTCAGTTGCGCCTCGGTAAGCGGGGCGATGACCACATCGCGCACGATGCCATCGCGGTCTATGAAGAACGTCTCCGGAACGCCGGTGATGCGATAGGCGCGGGCGATCTGTTGTTGCAAGTCAATGCCGTTGGGGTAGGTGATGTTGTATTGCTGCAAGTAGGCCAGTGCCGGCGCTTCGGTGTCGAGGTAGTCTATGCCCAGGAAGATCACGCCGCGATCCTTGTATTTGCGATAAACGGCTTCGAGCGCGTCCGCTTCTTTGTAGCACTCCACGCACCAAGACGCCCAGAAGTTCATGACGACCACGTTGCCGCGCAGATCGCTCAGCCTGATCTCTTCCGGCAAGCCGGCGCGATAGCCCGGATACAGCTTGAGCGTGAAATCCGGCGCTGGGGAGCCGACCGCGGGCCGCGCTCCCTGCTGGGCGACCAGGTTCAACGCGATCACGAACACGCCGGCGATGACGACGATCGCCGCCAGCGCGCCGGCGATGATCAACGGTTTGCTCTTCATCTCAATCGAATACCGAACGATTCTCGGCTTGACGGCCCGCCAACCGGATGATCGCGCACGGATGATTGAAGACCATTGATGACTGCGATCGTCATTCCGACTGTCGCACTTCTCGTTCCAGCGCTGCCACGAACGGATCCTCGCCCTCGCTCTGCGGGGTGGAGGGGGCAGCCGGCGCGTTGCGCTGCGACGTGCGCCACATCACCAGTCCTGCGCCGATCAGGAACACGATGGCCGCGCCGATCGGCGCAGCCCACAATGGCGCGGTGGTGCCGCTCTTGGGCGGCTCCTGCAGCACGGTCGGGCCAAAGCGGGCTTGAAAGTAGTCCAGCACCTCTTGTGCACTTTTGCCCTGGTCCAGTTGCGCTTTGATCTCGGCCTTCCACTGCGCACAGGTCTCGGTGGGGCAATCGGCCAGGTTGCGGCCGGCGCACGTCGGGCAGTTGAGCTGTTTAGCGATGCGATACGTTTCTTCATCCGGCGCCGGCACTTGCGCGTAAACCACGTTGGCTGTCGACCGGCCGAGCAGCAAGACGCCGAGCAAGGCGCAGATGAATGCGCGCAGTGTCTTCGCAAAGGTCATTTCGCCGGCGCTCCTGCCGGGGCCGGGCGTCGCGCCGTGATCGGCGCAGCGGCCGGTTCGCGTTCCGGCACTTTCCAGAAGCATACAAAGAACCCCAGGATCATGACCACGCCACCGACCCAAATCCAGTTGATCAGCGGGTTGATAAACACCTGGAACGACGCCGTCGCGCCGTTGTTATCCCAGCCGGCCAGGATTACATAGACCTCGTTGTTGAACGTGCCGCTGATGTCTGGAATGGTGGCCGTGTGTTGCTGCATCGGGTAATAGTCCCGATAGGGAAAGGCAGCGCCCAGGACGCGCCCGTCGCTGGCCGAGGAGATGAGCAGCATGGCCTGCATGGTCTGGCAATCGTTGAACTCGCAAGGGACGGGGCGGATGCCGCGGTAGGTGAAGGTGTAATCGCCCACCGTGAAGCTCTCGTTCAGCTTCACCGCCGGCGTGGTGATCGTGTCTTGGCCGTAGAAGCCCTTGCCGATCACCCCGATGGCCATCAACACCACGCCGAGGTGCACCAGGTAGCCGCCATAGCGCCGCTGGTTCTTCTGCGCCAGGCGCACCAGCGCGACCGGCATGCTTTCGTTCCCGCCGCGCATGCGCGCTCGCACCCCGCGCACGTACTCCATCACTGTCTGGGCCAGGGTGTAGGCGCATAGCCCGAACAGCAGTAAGGGAATGGGTTGGTTAGCCCCGCCGACGAAGAGCGCAATCATCACCACTAAGGCGAATGCTGCCGGCACGATCATCTGCCGGCTCACGGCAGCGCCGCTGGATTTGCCCCATGCCAGCAACGGCGCCATCCCCATCAGCGCGACCAGCGCGGCCATTTGTGGCCCGGCGGTCTGGTCGAAGAACGGCGGCCCCACCGTGATCTTGGTCCCGCCGATCGCCTCGCTCAAGATTGGGAAGATCGTGCCGATGAATACGGTGAACGACGTGCTCAAGAACAGCACATTCTGGATCAGGAAGATACCCTCGCGTGAGAATGCCGAGTCCAGCTTGTTCTCGCTGCGCAGCACGTCCAGCCGGGTCAGCCACAGCATGGCGCACGCAGCCAGGATGACGATCATCGCCCCCATGAAGAATGGGCCGATGTCGCTGGCGGCGAAGGCGTGCACGCTGGTGAGCAGTCCGCTGCGGATGAAGGCTGTGCCGAAGAACATCGAGGCGAACGTCAGCATCATCAGGAACACGTTCCAATTCTTGAACATGCCGCGCTTCTCCTGGATCATCGCCGAGTGCAGGAACGGCGTGGCGATCAGCCAAGTAATCAACGGTTTGTTCTCCGACGGATCCCAGCCCCAATAGCCACCCCAGCCCAGCACGTCGTGCGCCCAGCGCCCGCCCAGCAGCAGGCCGGCGGTGAGGAAGGCCCAGCCCACCAGCGTCCAGCGGCGCGACGAACGCAGCCACAGGTCATCGCTGCGGCGTGTGATCAGCGAGGCGATGCAGAACGCGAACGGCACCAGCAAACCGGTGTAGCCGGCGTAGAGCATCGGCGGGTGGATGATCATGCCGGGATGGCGGAGCAGCGGGTTTAGACCGCGCCCATCCTGCGGCGGGAAATCGGACCGCAAGAAGGCATTGGCCAGGAACAGCTCCAGAAACAGGAAGAAGCCAAGCACCAGCGCCATGGTCATGGTGACGTAGGGCAGCAGCGGCTTATCGCCGGCGGCGTCCCAGTCACGCACCATGGCGGCGGCCACGAACGCCGACATGATCAGGCACCAGAACAGGATCGAGCCGTTCTGCGAACCCCACAGCGCAGTGATGCGGAAGAAAATCGGTGTCGCCAGGCTCGATACATCGGCCACATACTTCACGCCGAAGTCGTGCGTGAGCAGCGCGTACCACAGCCCCAGGCAGCCGATAAGCACCAGGGGGAAGGTCATCAACGCGGCCAAGCGCCCGCTCTGCACCAGCCGGTCGTCGTTGCGCTGCGCGCCCAGGGGTGAGACGACGGCGGCATACAGGCAGGCAATGAGGGCGAAGATGACGGAGAGGTGACCCAGATCGGTGAACATCTTTCCCGGATTATATGTGCCGTTGCATAGCCACCATACCAATCAAAGCTGAGAGCGGAGGGAGAAAGTGTGCAGCGCCGTATAAATCGCTCCGCGCGGACTGAGTTCGCTTTTATAGAGGGTAATCGCGGTGGGGCGCATGAGCGTCCCTTCTTCCTCCTTCGGCAAGACGGCGCCTTGCGGCGGAGGATCGCGCAGCCGGCCCAGCGTGATGTGCCCGTTGAACGGGCGCTTCTCGGCAGCCAGCCCGATGCCGGTTGCGCACGCCTCGGCCAGGTCGGCCAGGGCAGTCAGCGTCGCGTTGCTTTCTGCCAGACAGGCAATGACGCGCGGATGCGACGACCTGGGAAAGAGGCGCGGCCCCGATACGCGCAGGCTGAGCCCAGGCAGGTCGGCGACCTGCGTCAGCCCCCGGCGTAATGCGCCGATATAGCGTTCCGCTTGCGCTGGGGCGATGTCGCCGAGGAAGCGAAGCGTGAGGTGCAGGTTGTCCGCGCTCACCCAGCGGACGGCATTTGCCCAGGGCATCGCTCGCAAACGCCGCAAGTGGGCCGACAGCACGTCCAACGCGTCATCGTCGAGATCGAGCGCCAGAAAAGCGCGCAGGGAGGATGGCTTTGTGCGTTGCACGCTTACGTCCTGGGTAACGCAGCATACGCCGTGCAATGCGCGCGACGCAGTATGGATTGGGTGTTCCGTGTTGCGCCGCGACCTGCTCGATGCACGTCAGGTAGCCGTTTCAGGGCGGGGGAGTTCAGGTGCGCCGAGCGCCTCGCGCACTTTGCGCTGAAGCGAGTTGGGCAACTCTTTCAACTTGCCCGCGCCGCGCAGGTAATCCTTCAGGTCCTCAGCTCGCAACACGGCGTTCGGCGATGGCTCGACGTCGAGGATCGCCTTCGGGTTGCTGAAGACGATGATGCCGCGCAGTGGAATCTTCAGGTTGGGCAGCTTCTCAGTCAATACGCGGTGGACTTTTTGCAACTCCTCGTTCAGGTCGGCGGTGGGGTCGCCCAGCGGCTCATCACGGCCGAACCAGAAGCGCAACAGGCTTTCGCGGCGCTTCCACTTGCCTTCTCGATAGCTGATCTTGCCTTCCTGGTTGCGCACCACGAATACCGTCACGCCGCCCGGCTCGATCAGCAGGTAGTTGGTGGGTGCCGCGAAGAGCATCAAGGCGTACTTGCGATCCAGCCCCTTCAGGCTCTCGCGCAGAACCATGTCCGGCCGCGTCGGCGCCAGATAGCGGTTGCCGTAGTGAAACCCGATGCGCGAGGCTGTGAAGCCGACCAGCAAGATGACGAGGTAGAGAATGAAGAATAAGCTGGAGTTCTCGGGGGTGAGCAAGCCGAGCTGTGGGCCGAACAGCGTGAGTAGCAAGCCGGCCAGCAAAATACCCAGCGAACCGAACAACGCGATCCGTCCCAGCAGCGCCAGGCGCCTGTACTTCTTCTGGTCAATGACGACTTTCATTGCACACTTACTGTAGACCGGAACCTGGTTCGTGCACGGCGCACTTCATATCTTGCCGAAGGCGATGGTGGCGTTCTGGCCGCCCAGCCCGAACGAGTTGGAGATAGCTGTGACGACTTCCTTGTGGCGCGCTTTGTGCGGCACGTAGTCCAGGTCGCACGCTGGATCGGGGTGGTGAAGATTGATAGTGGGTGGGATGATGCCGGTTTTGATCGTCATCACCGTGCTGAGTGCCTCGATGGCGCCGGCCGCGCCCATTGCATGACCAACCATGGACTTGGTGCTGGTGACAGGGATGTCGTAGGCGCGCTCGCCGAAGACGTGTTTGATGGCCGCCGTTTCGAGCGCATCGTTGGTGGGTGTGGCCGAGCCGTGCGCGTTGATGTAGTCTACGTGATGCGGGGCCAGGCCGGAATCTTGCAGCGCCCACTGCATGGCGCGGATAGCTCCGCCAGCCGAGGGATCGGGGATGGCAATGTGGTATGCGTCGGACGACACGCCCATGCCGAGCACCTCGGCGTAGATCGTCGCCCCGCGCGCTTTGGCCCGCTCGTAATCTTCCAGCATCATTACCACGCAGCCTTCGCTATAGGCGAAGCCGTCTCGCGTGATGTCGAATGGCCGCTGGGCCAGTTCGGGTTGATCGTTCATCATGCTCAGCACGCGCATCTTGGCGAAGGCGACGATGGCGGTTTCGGTCACCACGGCCTCGACGCCGCCGGCCAGAACGGCATCCGCCTTGCCCAGGCGAATCATCTCCGCGCCATCGCCGATGGCCTGAGTGCCGGAGGCGCAGGCCGCAACCACTGTGCTCAGCGGCCCTTTTAGACCGAACTGGGTGCTGATGTGGTGGGCCGGGGCATTGGGCAGGGCCGCCGGCAGGGCAAACGGATTAACCCGCTTGTAACCGTACTGGTAGTATTCGCGCGATCCGGTCTCTGACATCTCGTAGCCCCCCAGCGCTGTGCCCATTACGACGCCGATGCGATCGCTCTTCACGTCTTTGCCGATGCGTAACCCGGATTGTTCGATCGCTTCCTGAGCGGCTGCTACGGCAAAGTGCGAGCACCGCGCCATGCGGCGCACTTCCTTGGCGTCAATGTACTTCAATGGGTCGAAGCCTTTGACTTCCCCGGCGATGCGCACCGGCAGGTGGCTGGGGTCGAATTGGGTAATCGGCCCGATGCCGCTGCGGCCGGCGACCAGGTTGTTCCAGGTATCCATCAAGTTCAGGCCCAGCACGGTGATAGCGCCGATGCCGGTGATGGCCACCCGTCGCTTCTTGCTTCCGTTCGACACGTGCACATGCGGGGTGGGATGCGC
>JAIMBB010000101.1 GCA_023511655.1 Anaerolineae bacterium | reverse complement strand
GTTGCGCGGGCGACCACATAGGGTCGCCCCTACAACGGGCGGCGGGGTGTGATGTAGGGGCGGCCCTGCGTGGCCGCCGCCCATATGTGCCAAACGCAGGCAGGCACATAGGCCTGCCCCTACAAGAAAATGCTCCTGTGCGTGAACGCACCCAGGCTTGTCTCACACCACACGGGCGATGCTGCCGCGGGCCGTCTTCCTCACCTCGATCTGGGCCGGGAAGGCATCTTTCAACTCGTCAATGTGAGTGATGACGAAGATGCGCTCGAAGTCGTCTTCGATGGCCTTGATCGCTTCGATCAACCGTTCACGTCCCTGTGCGTCTTGTGTGCCGAAGCCCTCGTCTACGAACAACGTTTGCAGCCGGGCGTTGGCGCGATGAGCCAACAGGCGGCTCAGCGCGATGCGAATGGCAAAGTTCACCCGAAACGCCTCGCCGCCGCTGAACATCTCGTAGGCGCGCTCGCCCAGTTCGTCGCTGATGCGGATCTCGAGCGTCTCGCTGGTTTCTCCGCGTTGCGTCAGCCGCTGGGTCTCGAAGCGCACGTTCATCCGGCCGTTCGTCATGCGGCTGAGCAGCGCGTTGGCCGCGAATTCCAGCTCCGGTAAGACGCTCTCGATGATCATGGCCGGCACGCCGTTTTTGCTAAAAGCGACGCGCAGCTCTTCGAAGATCGCTTGTTGCTTCTTTGCGGCGGCCAGTTCGCCCGCCACGCGCTCGCGCGTGGTGCGCATGTTCAATGCTGACTGCACGCGCTGGTTCGCCTCGCCCACCTTGCGCTGCGCGCGGAAGTGATCCTCGCGGGCGCGCTCCAGCGCCCGGCTTACCTCCGGCGCGCGCTGCAGCGCGCGCTCGCACGCGCCGATCTCCGCACGCAGTTCTGCGAGGGCGCGTTCCTCGTCTGCCTTGCGCTGGGCGAGCGATTGCTCTTGTCCGGCGAGCGCCTGCAGGGCCAGTTGCTCGCTATCTATGGCGATCTCGGCCCGGTCGAGCCGGGCCTTGCGCTCGGCGTAGGGCGACAGGCGCGTCTGGATGTCCTGGCGCAGCCGGTAGTGCGCTGCGGCGTCGTAGCCCAGTTCGGCCAGCTCCTGCATCACCCGGGCCAGTTCCTGCTGCGCGTCGTGCGCGTAGTCGCGGCGCTCCAGCCGTGCGTCCAACTCTTCCACGGCCGCCTGGGCGGCCGGCAAATTCGCCTCGGCTTCCTGCGCGCGCGCAATGCGAGCAGCCAACGCCGCGTGCTCGCGTTGCAACGCCGGCAGGTCGCGCAGCTCGCGTTCGAGCAATTCGATGCGCGTTTCGATGGTGGCCCGTTGTTCGGCCAGCTGCCTGACCAGCACTTCATTGGCGCGATAGGCGTCGCCGTGTTCCTTGCCGCGCGCCTTCCATTCCTCCAGCAGCCGCGCGCGGTCTTCTTCCGACAACTCGCGCCCGCAGGTGGGGCAAATCGCGCCGATGCGGCTGAGCGCCTCGATGCGCGCCTTCAGGTCGTGCATCTCGCGGCGCAGCACTTCGTTTTGTGCTTTTGCTGCGCCCTGTTGCTCGCGCGCCTCGCTCAGTTGGCCTTGCAGCTCATCGCGCTCGCGCCGGGCTGCTTCCAGCGCGGCGAGCCGGTCGGTCAATTCACGTTGCCTTTCTTCCAGCGCCTGGTCGGCGGCCAGCTGGCGCAGTTCGCTCAGCCGCCGGCGCCTTTCCTCCAGCTCGCTCTTCAGGGCGCGGACGGCATCGGCGAGGGCAGCTTCGGCCCGGTATTTGCGTTCGTTCAGGCCGGCCATGCTGGCCAGCTTGACGTTGAGCGCTTCGTTCAAGGCGCGCGCTTGCTCCAGCTCGGCAAAGCCACGCTCGATCTCCTCGCGCTCCTGAAGCGCGTTCTGGTATTGCCTGAGCAACGCTTCGTGTCGCTCGCGTTCGGCGTGTAGCTTCTGCAGCTCGGTCTGCAGGTCGCGCAAGCGCGCCTCGCCCTGCGCCTGCTGGGCATGCAGTGTGCGGGCCCGTTCGCGTTGGCGTTCGATCTCGGCCATCGCCGCCTCGGCCGCTTGCAAGACTTGCTGCGCGTCGCGGGCGGCGGCCTGCGCCTCGTCCAGCAGGCGTTCGTATTCGGGCAATCGGGCGATCTCGGCGTCGGCCTGGTTCAACTCGACCTTCAGCCTTTCCTGCTGCGTTTCCAGCGCTGCGACGCGCTCTTTGGCCTGCGCCTCGTAATCCTGCCAGATGCCGAGGTTGAGGATGTCGCTCAGCACGGCCTTGCGTTGGGCCGGCGGCTTCAGCGTAAACTCGTCGGCCCGGCCCTGCTTCAAATAGGCCGAGTTGATGAACGTTTCGTAGGTGAGGTTGAGCGTGCGGGTGATCTTCTCCTGAGTGTCGGAGACGCGCGCTTCGGTCAACTGGTTCCAACCGTTGTCGGCGGTTTTGATGAAGAATTCGAGCGTGCCGCTGGAGCCGGGAGCTTTGCCCTTGGCTGCTTTATTGATCCTGCGCGAGCGCACCACCTGGTAGACGTGCGGGCCTTCGCAAAAGGTGAGGGCGACGCGCATGTCGGTCGTGCCCTGGTGGATCAGCTCGTCGTCGCGTTTGGCGCGCGCCTGCCCCCACAGCGCCCAGGTGATCGCATCGAGCAGCGTGCTCTTACCGGCGCCGTTGTCGCCCGTCAACACCACCACGTGCAACCCGCTGAAGTCCAACGGTTCGGGGTCGCGATAGGCCATGAAATTCTTCAGCTCGAGTTTGAGGGGAATCATGTGCGTCACCGATTACCATCGCAACGGCCGGCGCTCTGGTTCAAATCTCTCGCCATTCATACTCTACGCCGCCGTCGTCGCGCAGCATCAGCCGGCCGATGCGCGGTCCCTCCCTGGAGCGCTCAACGGCGGACGCTGAGATGGCACCCGGGTTGAAATACAGTGTGCCGTTCAAGCGCACGGCGCAACTCAGGTGCGAATGGCCGAAGATGACGATGTCGGCTTCTGGCGGCTTCAGGCGCGCCAGCCGGGCGATCAGCTTCTGGTTGATGGCTGCGAGCGAGTGCTGCATGCCGATGCCGGTCACCTTATCCATCAGGGAGCGGGCAAGGCTGATGTGTCCATGGGTCATCCAGATCACATGTCGGCCGACCCGCAACGTTACGCACAGTGGCAGGTCCTGGTCGTGCATCCCGGTGCTGAATTGCCAGTGCAGGTTGCCCCGCACGGCATAGGTCGGCGCGATCGCCTGCAGCGGCGGCAGGATGTCCGGCGTCTCCAGGTCGCCGGCATGCAAGATCAGATCGCTGCCCCCCAGCAGGTCATACACCTGCGGCGGCATCGCGCTCAGCCGGTGGGGAATGTGCGTATCGGCCAATACGCCGATGTAGCGGCATTCCGGCAGCTCGATCGTCGAAGGGTGTGAAGCGTCACTCACGATTCGCGTTGCGATGTTACCATTCCTCGCATTGACGTCCCATGAATCAACCAGGTAATCACTCGATACTCGACACGATTCTCGAATACAAACGCCAGGAAGAGCTTCCCCGTCGCAAGCGCGAGAGGTCGTTGAGCGATGTGCGTCGCGATGCCGAAGCGTCTGATTCGCCGGCGCGCGACTTCGCTGCAGCGCTATGCCGCGCCGACGGCCTGGTTGCCTTGATCGCGGAGATCAAGCGCGCCTCGCCGTCCAAGGGCGAGCTGGCCCGCGGTGCCTTCCAGCCAGAGTTGCTGGCTCACACCTACGCTGCCAACGGCGCATCGGCCATCAGCGTGCTGACCGATGAGCGCTTCTTCAAAGGTGCGCTCGATCACCTGCGCCGGGTGCGCGCCGTGGTGAATGTGCCGGTGCTGCGCAAGGATTTCATGGTTGATCCCTACCAGCTCTACGAGGCCCGCGCAGCCGGCGCCGATGCTGCGCTGCTGATCGTGGCGGCGCTCGACGACGGCGCGCTGCGCGAGCTGTTCGCGCTAGCGTGCGAGTTGACGTTGACGCCGCTGGTGGAAGTGCATGACGAGCGCGAGACCGAACGCGCGCTGGCGATCGGCGCGCGCGTGATCGGCGTCAACAACCGCGACCTGCGCACCTTCGTCACGGACATGGCGACGACGGCGCGCTGTGCCCGTTGCCTGGCGGGCTGTGATTCGTGCCTGCTGGTCTCGGAGAGTGGCATCTTCTCGGCTGCGGACGTCGCGCGCGTGGCTGCCATGGGCGCGCACGCCATCCTGGTCGGCGAATCCATCATCACATCGGATGATGTGGCTGCCCAGGTGCGCGCGCTGGCGGGAACACGCCGGCGGGCCTGAAGCAAGGCGCATGGCAAGCACATCGGCTTGCCCCGCCAGGGGACATGCCTTGCGCGAACGACGTGCGCGTCACCGATTCTTGAGCAGGTCGCGGATCTCGGTGAGCAGTTGTATGTCGGCCGCAGGTTCGGCGGGCGCGGGCGCCGGCTGCTTGTAAATCTTGTTCACCGCGCGCACCAGGAAGAATATGGCCACGGCGATGACCAGGAAGTTGATGATGGCCTGGATGAATTGTCCCCAGGCGATCACCGGTGCGCCGGCGTCTTGCGCTGCTTTGAGCGAGGCATATGATTTCCCATCGAGTGGGATGAACAAGTCGGCGAAGTTCACGCCGCCCAGGATCAGGCCGATGGGTGGCATGACGATGTCATTGACGAGCGAGTTGACGATGGCCCCGAACGCCGCGCCCATGATCAGGCCGACGGCCAGATCCACCACGTTGCCCCGGGCAATGAATGCTCGAAATTCCTTCCACATGTCTTCGTACTCCTCCTGATCGGGTATGTCTGGATTCGGGCGAACGGCGTGCGTTATACCACCGTGCGCCTCGTGAGCCGGAGTGGGATGTCGGATCCGAACGCATATTCCGTTCTATAATCTCGCGCCCACACTCCTCGCGCGGGTGTGCATCTCTGAACCAAAAGGACGCGTCAATGAAAGTATCGTGCCTGCAGGAAAATCTCGTGCGCGGATTGAACATCGTCGGCCGCGCCGTCGCACCCCGCACGGCCACCTTGCCCGTGCTCACCCACATTTTGCTCGCCACCGACAACGGTCGCCTGAAGGTCGCTGCGACCAACCTGGAGCTGGGCGTGAGCTGTTGGATCGGCGCGAAGGTGGAGGATGAGGGTGCCATCACTGTGCCGGCGCGCACGTTCACCGACCTGGTCGCGTTGCTGCCTGCGGATAAGGTGGAACTCGATCTGAACATCCGCACTCAGACGTTGCGCGTGCAAAGCGGGCGCACCGATGCCAACATCAAGGGCATTGACGCGCAGGAATTCCCCATCATCCCCACCTTTCACAGTGATGCGGCTGCCTATATTGAGCCGGCTATCCTGAAGAAGATGATCGCGCAAGTCGTGTTCGCTGCTGCGACCGACGAGAGCCGGCCGACGTTGACCGGCGTGTTGACCAGACTCGAAGACGACAAGATCACTATGGCGGCCACGGATGGCTTTCGCCTGAGCGTGCGCTCCGATCGGTTGAAAGAACTGGTCACCGAGCCGCGCACTATCCTGATCCCGGCCAAGGCGCTGGTCGAGGTGGCGCGAGTGTTGGGCGATCAGGAAGAGCCGGTGGCAATCGGGGTCACCCCTTCGCACGGCCAGGTGCTCTTCCACATGAATAACGTGGACGTGGTCGCGCAATTGATTGACCAGAAATTCCCCGACTACGAGCCGATCATCCCCAAGCGACACGATACGCGCACGATCGTGAACACAGCCGAAGCGTTGAAGGCTTGTCGGCAGGCCAGCATCTTCGCTCGTGATTCGCTGGATACGGTGCGCGTGCTGATCAAACCGGGCGAGGACCTCGAACCGGGCAAGTTGACGGTAGTCGCGCGCGCCGACGAGACCGGCGACAACCACAGCGAGCTGGAGGCGACCGTCACCGGCGACGAGATCGAGATCGGCTTCAACGTCAAATATCTGATTGACGCATTGTCCGCCGTGGACACGCCGCAGGTGGCCATCGAAACCACGCAACCGCGCAGCCCGGCCGTGATCCGCGCCATCGGCGACGACAACTTCTTCCATCTGGTCATGCCGATGCATCTGCCCCGTTCATGATGATCCGATGAAGGTATAGGCCGCTGATTGAGGAAGAGTCGTCTCGCATCCTGCGATGGCTGTCATCCATCTCACCGCCGATCGGGTTCGCCGGCTGTGCGATCCCCAATCGTTCGCGTTCGAGACGACTGCCGAGCTGCCCTACACCGACGACATCTTCGGCCAGCCACGCGGCACGCGCGCCATTGACTTTGGCGTGAATATGAATGCGCCGGGCTACAACCTGTTCGTGGTGGGGCCGGAAGGCACGGGTCGCGCTGCTGCAATCCAGCGCTATCTGGAGCGCGTCGCGCCGAAGGCCAGGCGGGCCAGCGATTGGGCCTACGTGCACAACTTCGCCGAGCCGCGCAAGCCGATCGCCCTGCGTCTACGCGCCGGCCAGGCATCCCGGTTGCGCGATGCCATGGACGTCGTTATCGCTCACGTGCGCCGCAAGCTCCCTCCTGCCTTCGAGACCGACGAGTACGACGAAGCTGCCGACGCTATCGCGGCGGGCTTGCAGCAGGTGCAGAGCGAAGAGCTAACGCGCGTCCAATCCTTGGCGATGCAGGCCGGTTTCACACTCGTCCGCACGGCTTCTGGCCTGGCCATCGCCCCGACCGCGGATGGCCGGCCCGTCGCGGCTGAGCAGCTCGAGCAGCAGGCTCGCCTGAGCGATGCGTTGGACGACGCGCTCCGCCGCATCTATCACGCAGAAAAGGCAGCACGCGAGGCGCTGGCCGACCTGGATGCACAGGTCGCGCGTGCCATCACCAGGCCGCTGGTCGAAGACGTGGCATCCCGCATCGGGGAGTGGGTGGAAGAAGAACATCGCGCTATGGTCGAGGGCTATTTGCGAGCGGCTCACGATGACCTGATCGCCAACGTCGCCATGTTCAAGCCGGTCGGTCGCGGTGGGGTGGAGGCCGACCCGGCAATGTTGCAGATGTTTTTGAACCGCTATCGGGTCAACGTGCTGGTGGACAACTGCGACACGTGTGGTGCGCCGATCTACGTGGAAGACTATCCCACCTACTTCAACCTGGTCGGCCGCATAGATCGCGCACTGACCCTATCCAATAATCCAGCCATCGCCAATGTAGTGGATCACATGATGCTGCGGCCGGGCGCGCTGCATCGCGCCAACGGGGGCTATTTGATCTTGCGCGTGCGTGACCTGTTCCGCCAGGACGATGCCTGGTTCGCGCTCAAACGTTGCTTGCTCAGGGGCGTGGTCGCAATCGAAGAGCCGAATGCTCATACCCAACTGATCACCGCGCCGACGCTGGAGCCGCAACCGATCCCGCTGGACGTCAAAGTGATCTTGCTGGGCAGCAGCAGCGATTACTGGGCAGCCAGCCAGGACGAAGATTTCCGCGCCCTGTTCAAAGCCAAAGCCGAGTTCAGCACGCGCATGCCGCGCACGCCGGAGAACGAACTGGCCTATGCGCTCTTCTTGCGCAATCGGATGCAGGATGAAGGGTTGTTGCCCTTCGACCGCACCGGTGTGGCGGCCATGGTGGAGTATGGCTCGCGCTACGCCGAAGATCAGCGCAAACTCACCACGCGCTTCGGCGAGATCGCCGACGTGGCGCGCGAAGCGGCCTTTTGGGCAAGCCGCGCCGGCCGGCTCGTTGTAACTGGTGAGGATGTGCGCATGGCCCTGTGCGAGCGCCGCCAACGTCTGAACCGCTACGAGGAAGACCAGCAGGAGTACTTGTTGCGGGGGGGCTATTTCGTGCAGACGACGGGCAGCGCCGTCGGGCAAATCAACGCCCTGTCGGTATTCGACTTGGGCGAATACGAGTTCGCACAACCCAGCCGCATCACGGCCCGCAGCTACGTCGCGCGCGGCGGCATCAGCGACATTGACCGCAGCGTGAACTTCACCGATGCGACCCACAACAAGGGCATCGCCATCATAGACAGCTACCTGAGCAGCCTGTACTCGATCGAGCGATCACTCACCCTCTCGGCCAGCGTCACATTCGAACAAAGCTACAGCAGCCACGAAGGCGACAGCGCCTCCTGCGCTTTGTTGATCGCGATGCTCTCGGCAGTGACCGGTCTGCCTATCCCACAGTCCTACGCCGTCACCGGAACGCTAGATCAGTTTGGATTCGTCCGCCCGATCGGCGGCGCCAATGTGAAGGTCGAAGGGTTCTTCGACGTGTGCAAGGCGCGCGGCCTGGACGGCACGCATGGCGTGATCATCCCAGCCGCCAACATCGAGGACCTGATGTTGCGCGAGGACGTCGTCGAGGCCGTGCGCGATGGTTCATTCAAAGTCATCGCCGTCGAGCACGTGGATGACCTGATCGAGCTGATGTTCGGCATGCCGGCGGGCGCGCGCGGGGCGGATGGCGAGTTCCCCGCAGGCACCTTGCATGCGCGTGTGGAAGCAATCCTCCGCGAGATGGACGAAAAGCTGGAGGACCGACGCAAAAGCGACAAGGATCGCGATCGCCAGGAATCGGCTCATCCGCCCCAGCCTGAACCGGAGATGCCCCTGCCGCCCGAACCGCCTCCCGATCCAGGGCCACTGACCATCCTGCCCCAGGCTACGCTTCCCGGCTCGACGGATGATTGAGCGTGTGGAGCACGTTGGAAGATGCGCGCGTGGGAACTCCTCGCCATGATCCCACGCGCACCCGTCACAGCACCTTCTCCACGCACAACCAGCCGTTGCCCATTTCGGCGTTGGCCTTCTCGATGGATTGCGGCGCGCCCATCACCACCACGCGGCCATGCGCGCTCACATCGTCCAGGATATCGGCGAAGCGGACGAAATCTCGCGGGGTGGTGCTGAGCACTTCATCGCGGAGTTGCTGTCGGGCCTCCTCGGTGTCGCCGGCCAGGTAACGCACCATCGAAGTGAAGCCTTTGGCGTCGGGCAGCATATAGTCATCCATGTCGCCGATCACGCCGATGATGGTGCGGGTGACCTCCTCTTCACTGGGAGGATGCTGGCGCAAGAAGGCGGCCGCGCCGTCGTAGTTGCGGATCGTGCCGAGCAGGTTGGGGTCGCGGTACGACAGGAAGGTGAATGCGCCGCTGCGCACATCGAAGGTGCAGAAGCCGCCATACGCACCGCCCTGCATGCGTACCCGCTCCCACAGGTAACCGGTGCGCAGGTAGTTCTGCACCGGCAGCCATGAGCCAGTGAGCTTGTGGCCGAGCGCGTAGAGATCCACACCTTTGCCCACGTAGTTCACCTGCGCCGGGATGGTCAGCCCTTCGTTCCTGGCGTCTGTGCCGTGGGGCCAATCGGCGAGTGAGGGGTGACGGGCGGGCAGTTGGTAGATGAATGCTTCCAGCTTGGGCTGGAGTTTCTCCCAGTTCTTTGCGTCGAGCGTGATGTTGGCGACCATGCCTCGGCGGGTGATGAGTCGGTCGCGCACCTCGGTGAGCCTGGCCAGCACGCCATCCCAATCCTTATCCACGCGCTCGGCCAACGCGCGCAGGAAGAAGAGCTGGCTCACGCCGCCCATTTGCTCGCTGGCCCAGTCGGGCTGGCTGAACGCCGAGCGCAGCCGCGCGTTGACGAACAAATGGCCGCCAGGCACCAGGCCGCTCTCCAATGCCGCTTTGTTCTCCAACACGATCTGCCGGAAGCGTTCGCGGTTGTCGAGCCGGGCGCTCAACAACACGTCGCGCAGGATATCTAGCAGGTCGTCGAACTGGGCGAGGGTGCTCTTGCTGCGCAGGAAGAAGCGCCCGACCGTCTGGCGGCTCTCGCGCACGAGCGTGTTCAGCGTGCTGGCCTGGATGCCGCCCGTCTTTCGCCCGATGCGCTGAAGCAGCTTGACGAAGTCTTCCTTGTCCGTGCCCATTTGCAACAGGGCGCGACCCATCAATCCTGCATAGGGCACGTCCTCGGGCGGCAGGACGCGCAGGTCGAAGCCGAGGTCGAGATAAATGATGCCGTTGGTGAACAAGTCGTGATACAGGATGGTCGCGCCGTCATCCGGCGAAGTGTGCACCTCGATGGGGATCGTCTTGTTCTTCTTGTCGAGGTCGTCCAGCTTCAGGGAAGGAATCGTCGCCAGAGCTTCGGGGGGATCGGGTGTCAGTTGCATCTCCCTGAGCGTGTGCGTCTCGGCGATGATGCGTTGAAGGTCGTCGGCGCTCATCTTCGCGCGGGCCTGCTCCAGCCGGGCGCGCTCGTTCGCTTCCATCTCCTCGCGCACCTTCGCGTCGGGCGTCAGGATGACGGTGGTGCGATGCGGGTTGTCGAGAAAGTATTGCCTGATCAGGCCGGTAAAGACGTTTTCGCCACGGCTCAAGCGATCTTTGATGGACTGGAGCGGCTTTTCGAAGGCGAGCGGCGCAAAGGGATCGCCGCCATACAGCCACGTCTGCAACGCCATCGTCATGAAGACGATGCCGCGTGGGAAGCTGCCGAAGTTGCTCTCGCGCAGGCGGAATTCGATGGTGTTGATCGAAGCCTCGACCTGGTCCGGGTCGAAGCCGCGCTCGGCAAGGTCGTTCAATGTGTCGAGTACCAGTCGCTCCAGCTTGTCGGCGTCGGCGGGATCCATGCCCTTCAAGCCGACCGAGAAGGTGGACTGGCGCAACTCGTTGTCATAGCCGCTGCTGGTGAGATTCTCTCCCAGGCCGCTGTCAATGAGCGCCTTGCGCAACGGCGAGGCCGGCGTGCCCACCAGCATGTGTGAGAGGATGTTGAAGGCCAGGGCGATCTCCGGATCGCTTTCGTCGGTGAGCAACCAGTTGATCGAGACCATGCCGCGCTTCGAGCGCTTGCCATCCTCCTCACCAGCGTCGTAGCGCGCGACGACGCGCTTCGGCTCTTGCCAGCGCGGTTGCAGGTCAATCTGAGGTCGCACCTCGATGCGGTCGAACGCGCTGAGCCAGGCATCCAGGTAACGCAGGCGCTCGTCGGGATCATCATTGCCGTAGAACACAACGCGCGCGTTGGAGGGGTGGTAATACGTCTCGTGGAACTTCTTGAACTGTTCGTAGGTCAGGTCGGGGATGACGGCCGGGTCGCCTCCCGAGTCAAGCCCATACACCGTGTCCGGGAATAGCGTCTGCTGAATGGTGCGGTTGAGCACGCTGTCAGGCGACGAGTAGGCGCCTTTCATCTCGTTGAAGACCACACCCTTGAACTGCAACGGTTGATTCGGATCTTCCAGCTCGTAGTGCCAGCCTTCTTGCATGAGCGTCCACGGCGTGATGCGCGGGTAGAACACAGCGTCGAGATACACGTCAATGAGGTTGTAGAGGTCTTTGACGTTCTGGCTGGCTACCGGGTAAATCGTGCGGTCGGGGTAGGTCATCGCGTTCAGGAAGGTGTTAAGCGAGCCTTTGGCCAGTTCGATGAATGGCTCTTTGACCGGATACTTGCGCGAGCCGCACAGCACGCTGTGTTCGAGGATATGCGGCAGGCCTGTCGAGTCGGTCGGCGGGGTGGCAAACGCGATGCCGAACACCTTGTTCTCGTCGTCGTTGATCAACGAGAGCAACTGCGCGCCGGTTTTGACATGGCGATACAGGATCGCCTTCGTGTTGATCTCGGGAATCATCTCTTCGCGAATCAGCTCGAAGCCGTGGATAACCTTCATAGCTATGAGCATACCACCGCCACGAGCGACGCCCGCTTATGTTTTGACGTAAAGGCTTTAAAATAGAGACAAATGGGCGTTGCGAGGAGCCCGAGCGCGATGGAGGAGCACACCAGCCGTACGGTCACCTCACTCGATGAGCTGCTGAGCCTGATGGCTCCACGTAGCAGCGGGGGAGATCTCGCGCTTGTCGAACGCGCCTTCCGGCTGGCCGAAGCCGCCCACATTGACCAGAAGCGCTCGACCGGCGAACCGTATATCCTACATCCCCTGGCCGTCGCCGGTATCCTTGCTCAGACCAAGCTCGACGCGCCCACCATCGCCGCCGCGCTGTTGCACGACGTAGCTGAGGACACATCGGTCACCGTAGATGACATCCGCGCCCAGTTCGGCGATGAAATCGCCAGGCTGGTGGACGCGGTCACCAAGCTCAGCAAGCGCGAAGGCATCAAACGCGAATTCACGGCCGGCAGCACAGCACCGCCCGACGACAGGTATGACGCGCCGGAGACCTTCAACTATCGCACCGAACGCGACGCCGAAAGCCTGCGCAAGATGATGCTGGGCCTGGCGGAGGATGTGCGCGTAGTGTTGATCAAGCTGGCCGATCGGCTGCACAACATGCAAACGCTGGATGCATTGCCGCCGGAGAAACAGCGTCGCATCGCCCGCGAAACGCTGGATATCTACGCGCCGCTGGCTAACCGCCTGGGCATCTGGGAGTGGAAGACGCAGCTCGAGGATCTGGGCTTCCGCTACGCCGACCCCGATCAGTATGCCTTTCTCTCGCGCATGGTCGAGGCCGGCGCAGAAGAACGCGAGCGGCGGGTGCGGCGCTACATCCTCGCCTTACGCGACGCGTTGGCCGAGGCCGGCATTCACCATGTTGAAATCACCGGCCGGGCCAAGCAAATCTACAGCATTTGGCGCAAGATGCAGCGCAAGAACACCTCGTTCGACCAGATCAACGATACACAGGCTATCCGCGTCATCATCGAAGATGGTAGCGACGAAGAGCCTGAGCCCGAACCGCCGCTGGACGAGGCGCCTGACGACGAGGGCAATCTGGACGTGGATGCCATCGTCAGCGAGCTGCAAAAAGAAGCCCAGCAGGATCGCGCGGCCAAGAACCGCGAGCGCAAACTGGCCGAGCGCGCCCAGCTCATGTCGCAGCCAGCCGTGCAGAGTTGCTATGCCGCCCTCGGCGTGGTGCATCGGTTGTGGAAACCGATCCCCGGTGAATTCGACGACTATATCGCCGTGCCGAAGGACAACCGATACCAGAGCCTGCATACCGCAGTGAAGACCGACGATGGCAAGACATTGGAAGTGCAGATCCGCACGCGCGCCATGCACCGGGAGGCCGAATATGGCGTGGCCGCTCACTGGCTGTATAAGGATGACGCCCGGATCAACGGCACGTACCAAAAGCACATCGAGCAACTGCGCGAAGCCATTCGCTCCATCAGCAGCGAGGCCGAGGACGCTACTTCGTTCGTGGACGCGCTGAAGACCGATCAGTTCAAAGACACGGTCTTCTGCTTCACGCCCAAAGGCAAGCTGATCGAACTGCCGGCCGGCTCCACCATCCTCGACTTCGCTTACCGCGTCCATACCGAGATCGGCCATCACTGCCGCGGTGGCAAGGTGAATGGCCGGTTCGAGCCGCTGACCTACAGGCTGAAGAACGGCGACCAGGTGGAGGTGATCACCCGCCCAAACGCGCAACCCAGCCGCGACTGGCTGCACGATCCGACTTACATGGCCACGACAGCTGCGCGCAACAAAGTGCGCCAGTGGTTTCGCAAGCAGGATCGTGAACAAAACATCGCCGCCGGTCGCGAAATCATCGAGCGCGAACTGAAGCGCATCGGCGTGTCCGGATGGATGAAGCTGGCCGATGTGTATCGTCTGTTCAAAGTCGAGGAGGGCAAGGAAGAGGACTTCCTGGAGAAGGTGGGCTATGGCACCGTCACGCTGATGAGCGTGTCTTCGCGCATCCTGGAGGAGGAGCGCCGTCGGCAGAAGGAGCGTGAGGAGCGCCGGGCCGGCCTGGCCGGGCTGACCAGCCTGATTCGCCCCAAGCGCAACGGCACGCCGGCCAAGGGCGGCCATTTCGTCGTCGCCGGCGTCCATGACATGTTGTGCGTGCCGGCGCAATGTTGTAGCCCGTTGCCCGGCGACGCGGTCATCGGCTACGTCACGCGCGGCCAGGGCATCAAAGTGCACCGGCGCGATTGCAAGAACATCGCCAACGCTGAGCAAGAGCGTTTGATCGAAGTCGCTTACGTCGGCAGCGCCGATGAGGTCTATCCTGCCCAATTCATAGTCATCGCTGCCGAACGCACCGGGCTGCTGGCCGAGTTGACCCAGGTGCTGGCGGAGAACAGGATCAACATCACCGACGTCAGCATCGCCCAGCGCGATCTGCAACATGGCGAGGTGAAGGTGTGGTTGAAAGTGGAGTTGTCGAACGCCAATCAGGTCGTGCCGGTGATGAACAAGCTCAAGCAGGTCAAGAACGTGTTCGAGGTCAACCGCGTGCTCGGCGGTCGCGGCAGATGAACCTCGACTCAAGTCAGTGCTCTGCCCTGCATCGCGCGTGGGACGGACACCCCAAGTGCCCGCAGCAGGGTCGGCGCAATGTCCATCAGTTGTGCCTCCTCCACCTTGCGGCCGCCGCCGGGCTTGCGCGGGTCGTGCCAGATGAACAGACCGTCTTCGGCGTGGTTGCAATCATCCGGGCCGGTGTCGTTGCTGAAGGTGTGAATCCCACCGTGGCCGAGCGAACCGACTGAGCGCCAGAACAAATCGCCGAAGTAGACGATGAGGTCCGGAGCGATCCCATTGACCTGCTGGTAAATTTCCTGCGGCTTGAATACGCGCGTGCCGATGGGGTTGCCTCGATGATCGGGGATGCTGGCCAGCTTCCTCGCCAGCTCGTCGCGCACCGATTCGTATTCCGCCGGGGCAACCACGCCCGATGGCTCCCGCCCTTGCACGTTCAGAAAGACGCGCCCGTAATAGCCTCCGCTTCCCCAGGCCACGGTGCGCGACCAATCCACACCCTCCCGCTCGATGAGGCGTTCCAGTGTGATGATCTCGCCTGGCCGGGGCGGCTCCCGCAAGGCCAGATATCCTTCGCGCCACAGCCACTCGTTGATGCAGATGCCGCCGTCCATGCGCTTGGCGCCGTGGTCGGATACCACCAGCACGCTGGTGTCTTGGGGGATCGTCGCCAGCCATTCGCCCAGCTTGTGATCCAGGTGCACGTAGTAGTCGTGAATGGTGCGCTCGTAGGGATTGCCGGGCTGGTGGCGGAAGTGCTGGGGGTCGTGATGGCTCCAAAAGCCGTGATGGATGCGATCCACCCCGATCTCCACCACCATGAAGAAGTCCCACGGTTCGCTCGTCAGCAGCGCGTCCACCACCTTGAAGCGCGCGTCGGTCATGGCGTAGATTTGCGTTAGCAGGCGGTCTTTGTCGTCGGTGCGGAAATCCTTCACGTCGAATTCGTAGTCCGGCGCGATGCGCAGCACTTCCTCTTTCAGTTGGGGCGGGTAGCTGAACGGGCTGTGGCGCCCCGGCGTCAGGAAGTCCGAGATTAAACAACCGTTGAGCGGCCTGACCGGGAAGGTCTGCGGCACGCCGATGACCACGCTGCGCTTGCCTGACTCGCTCAGATAATCCCAGATGCGCTTCTCGCGGACGTGTTCGGACGTTGCTGTGACCATGCGGCTGTAGGAGGTGTCGGCGCGGTTGCGGAAGCCGTAGACGCCCAACACGCCCGGATCGCGCGAGGACAACATCGCGCTCCACGCCGGCACGGTGATGGCCGGGATGCACGAGCGCAGCTTGCCCCACGTCCCGGCGGCTGCCAGGCAGGACAGGTTGGGCAGGTCGCTGCGCCAACGGTCGAACACCAGCTCCGGCGCAGCGCAGTCCAGCCCCACCACAAAAGCGCGCGGGGGAGAGCGACGGAAGAAAGCCGGGAGTTTCAAACGCGCGGATTATATGTGCACGTGGACATTAAACGGGTGCGTTCACGGCCAGGGGCAACCATGCGACGGCGTGGTGGTTTACAAACCTGCGCACGCTGTCCAGCGCACGGTCTATCAGGTCAAGCGTGTTTTTGCTGTCCAGCTACATGCGCGAACAGATGCGTTCTCCTAGCGTAAAGATGACATTCGCATAGGTTCTAAAGCCGAGAGGGATAGCGCGTTGCATGCATGGAAGACTGGGATAAACTGCCGGCTAGGTCGGCATAGCGCGCAACATAGGATATTATCACTGAGTCGGCATAGTACGCAAACTGACCGAGTCGGCTCAATGACTATGTTATGCGGCTTAGGAGAGGCAA
>JAIMBB010000100.1 GCA_023511655.1 Anaerolineae bacterium | reverse complement strand
ACCTTGGTGATGGAGCCGGCGCCCACCGTCAACCCGCCTTCCCGGATCGCGAACTTCGACCCCTGCTCCAACGCCACCGGCGCGATCAGCTTCACCCTCATCGTCACGTTGTCCCCTGGCATCACCATCTCCACCCCCTCCGGCAACTGCACCTCCCCCGTCACGTCCATCGTCCGGATGTAGAACTGCGGCCGATACCCGCTGAAGAACGACTTGTGCCTGCCCCCTTCGTCCTTCCTCAACACATACACCTGCGCCTCAAACTCGCTGTGCGGCTTGATGCTCCCAGGCTTCGCCAGCACCATCCCTCGCTCCACGTCGTCTCGCTCGATCCCTCTCAACAACACCCCGCAGTTGTCCCCGGCCTCCGCCACGTCCAGCACCTTGTGGAACATCTCCAGCCCCGTCACCACCGTGCTCCGCGTCTCTCGCAGCCCCACGATCTCCACTGGCTCCCCCACCTTGATCGTCCCGCGTTCCACGCGCCCCGTCACCACCGTCCCGCGTCCCTTGATGCTGAACACGTCCTCGATCGGCATCATGAACGGCTTGTCCACCGCTCGCACCGGCGTCGGAATGTATTCGTCCACCACCCGCATCAACTCCAGAATCGGCGCATACTCCGGCGCGTTCGGATCCCGCGACGTGCTCTCCATCGCCTTCAGCGCGCTCCCCCTCACGATCGGCGTCGTGTCCCCGGGATAGCCATACTTGTTCAGCAACTCCCGCAGCTCCAGCTCCACCAGCTCCAACAGCTCCGGGTCGTCCATCATGTCCACTTTGTTCAAAAACACCACGATGCTCGGCACTTCCACCTGCCGCGCCAGCAGCACGTGCTCCCGCGTCTGCGGCATCGGCCCGTCCGGCGCCGCCACCACCAGAATCGCCCCGTCCACCTGCGCCGCACCCGTGATCATGTTCTTGATGTAGTCCCGGTGCCCCGGCATGTCCACGTGCGCGTAGTGCCGCTTGTCCGTCTCGTATTCCACGTGCGCGATCGAGATCGTGATCCCGCGCTCCCGCTCCTCCGGCGCCTTGTCTATCTGGTCATATGCCATGAACTGCGCCTGGCCCTTCAGCGACAGCACCTTCGTGATCGCCGCCGTCAGCGTCGTCTTCCCGTGGTCTATGTGACCCATCGTCCCGATGTTCACGTGCGGCTTGCTCCTTACGAATTTCTCCTTCGACATGTCTGCTTCCTCTAGAGCTGTTAGCGACTAGCTTTTAGCGGTCAAGCGAAGCCAATCGCTAACCGCTAAGGAGCCCACAACCGGGATTGAACCGGTGACCTCACCCTTACCAAGGGTGTGCTCTACCGACTGAGCTATGTGGGCCAACCCTATCATGAGTTTGGAGTGCGAGCCCGATCCCAGACCGGGCAACAGCGAACCCGAAACTCAGACCTCACAGTGGGCCGAGCAGGACTCGAACCTGCGAAGGCTTCTGCCAGCGGATTTACAGTCCGCCCCCTTTGCCGCTCGGGACATCGACCCAGATAATCGCGAACGACTTTCGACGTCGGTTGCTCGCCGTTGCGAGAGCCGACGACGGGAGTTGAACCCGTAACCTACCGATTACAAATCGGTTGCTCTGCCTATTGAGCTACATCGGCCTGCCGGAATCCGAAAGCGCCCGCACCCAAAAGCAAATGATTTTACCTTCACTAGAAGGGGCGCGTCAAGGTTCACGAAACGGTCCCTCTTTGCTATGACCGCCGATGCCTTGCGCATTGCTACTGCAATTCTCTCACGATTCCCCCTGTCCCGGCAATACATTTGGCAGAAGCACGATGCTGCCAGAGGGGCTGTTTACAATGCTTGCATGACTGGCGAAGCGCCCGACCTGATCGCCATCATCGGCCCGACGGCAGCCGGCAAGTCGGCCCGAGCGATGATGCTGGCTCCCCAAGTCAACGGCGAGATCGTCTCCGCCGATTCGCGGCATATCTACCGCCGGATGGACATCGGCACGAACAAGCCGACGCCCGAGGAGCAGCGCCAGGTGCGTCACCATCTGATTGACTTGCGCGACCCCCACGAGCACTTTTCGCTGGGCGAGTATGTCGAGCTGGCGTGGACAGCCATCGCCGACATCCGTGCGCGCGGTAAGACGCCTTTGCTGGTAGGCGGCACCGGCCAGTATGTCCGCGCCGTGTTGCGCGGATGGCGTGTGCCCCCTGTGCCGCCACACAACGCGCTGCGCGAAAAGTGGACGCGCTACGCACAAGAACACGGCCAGGATGCCCTCTTCGCCGCATTGGTGGCTCGCGACCCGGACGCCGCCCGCACGATTGATCCGCACAACACGCGCCGCGTGGTGCGCGCACTCGAGGTGATGGAGGTCACCGGCCAGCGCTGGAGCGAGCTACAGCGCAGCGAACGTCCCACCCTGCGCACCGAGGTCATCTACGTCAACCTGCCGCGACCGGAGTTGTACGCGCAGGCCGATGCACGCCTCGCCCGCATGATCGAGCAGGGTTGGTTGGCCGAAGTCGAGGCGTTGCTCGACTTCTTCGCACAGCGCGGGCTCGACGTGAACGCAGCGCTGCGTCTGCCCTCGATGTCGGCGCTGGGCTACCGCGAAATGGCAATGGTTGCGCTGGGGCGCATGACGCTCGATCAGGCCATCGAAGCGATCAAACGCGCTACCCGGCGCTTCATTCGTGCGCAGGACACCTGGTTCCGCAAAGACGCTCAGCAAGCGATTTAAGCGAGTTTTAAGCTCTGGGGTATATTAGGCTACAAGCTTGCTTGGGAAGCGAACATCATGTTGCGATTACGCAACAAAAGGAGCATCTTGAGTGAAATCTTAATCCTCAACACCCAGGCCGAATACGTCGAACAGTGTGCCGCGTTGCAACCTCTGTGTTATCCCACGCTGGCTAAGGAGGAGCAATTTACAGTGGAACACTTTGCCAACCATATTCGGCTGTTCCCTGAAGGCCAGTTCATGGCGATTGATCGCACGACTGGCCGCGTTGTTGGCACTACAGCGGGATTTCTCACCCACTACGATCAAATAGACCCGGAACACTTTCGACATCACAAGTTCATTGACGCGATCGCTGGCGGTTGGTTGACCAACCACAATCCGCGCGGCAACTATTACTACGGCGTGGACATGTGCGTGCATCCGGACTACCGCGGACGCGGCATCGCGCGTAAATTGCACGACGCTCGCAAGGCGCTGTGCAAACGGCTGAACTTGAGAGGCCAGGTTATCGGCGGCATGATCCCCGGCTTTGCAGACTTCAAGCATGTCATGACGGCACACGAATACGTGCGCTATGTGCAGGCCGGCCTCATCTACGACAGCACGCTGACCACCCAACTGCGCAATGGCTTCGTGCTCCGTGGCATGCTGCAGAACTACCTGGACGATCCCCCCACTGAGGGATGGTCCACGCTGCTGGAGTGGCGCAATCCGGACTACGTGGACGCCGGGATGGCTATGCCGCGCGTGCTGCCCGAGGCGTCGCGGAGCACGCAGGCGACCGACCATCCGCGGCCATACACCTGAGCCGTCCGATCACAGGGCTTACGCTTTTGGCCCCGCCTGTGTAGAATTCATACAGAAAGGCAACGACCGAGACAAGTAAGCCTTCGCAGAAGCGCACAGAGAACGGTGCACGTCGGTGAGAGCGCCGGGCGTGGAGCGATGTGCAGAATGGACTCGCAAGCCGCAAGCTGAACGGGACACGCCCCCAGTAGGCACGCCGGAGCCGCCACCGTTATAAGGCGGAGCGAATGATGGTTCGCACAAAAGGGGCGGCTGTACACGGCCGCCCGAAGCAGGGTGGCACCACGAGCAACGCCTCTCGTCCCTCAGGATGAGAGGCGTTGCTTTTTGATGGAGTACATCACCCAATGGGACGTTTGACGATCAAACCTTCTCTTGACGAAATGCGCGCGCTCAGCGAGCACGGCAACCTGATCCCGATTTACGCCGAGTTGCCCTCTGACCTGGATACGCCGGTGTCGCTCTTTTTGCGGCTGGCCGGTGAGGATCCGGCTTTTCTGTTGGAGAGCGTCTCCGGAGGCGAACAAGTGGCGCGCTATTCGTTCATCGGCGTGCACATGCGCGAGGCGTTCGTCTTTCGTGATGGAAAGCTTCGCCGTCACAGGCTGACACCCGATGGATTGGCCTTGCAGGACTTTCCCTCTGGCGAGGGCGACTTGCTCGATCACCTGCGGCGCGAGATGGCTAAATACCGCTTCGTGCCCTCATCGCAATTGCCGCGCTTCTGTGGCGGATTAGTGGGCTACACTGGCTACGACGTGGTGCGACAATTCGAGCGTCTGCCGGCGACGGCGATAGACGTGCTGCGTCTGCCTGACGCAGCCTATCTGCTCACCGATACCCTGGTGGCGTTCGACCACGCCCGGCATCGCCTGTTGATCATCGCCAACGCCTATCTGGACGGCGCACCCACAATCGCCGAAGCTTATGAAGACGCCATCGCGCGCATCAAGACGATCTACGCCCGGCTGAGCGCACCGTTGGCGGCGCTGGCGCCCAACCCCGGCGCCATGTGCAGCCCGCCGCGCGCCAACAAGACCCAGGCTGAATTCGAGGGCATGGTGCGCGCGGCCAAGGAGTACATCAAGGCTGGCGACATCTTTCAGGTAGTGCTCTCACGGCGGATCGAGCGGCGTACCACGGCGCACCCCTTCGCCATCTACCGCTCGCTGCGCATGCTGAATCCGTCGCCGTGGATGTTCTACTTTAACTTCGATGGCTTGTTGGAGGAAAACCTGAAGCTGATCGGCGCTTCGCCAGAGATGCACGCGCGCTTCGAGGATGGGGTGGCCAGCGTGCGGCCGATCGCCGGCACGCGCCGGCGCGGCCTCACCGAGCACGAAGACACAGCGCTGGCCGAAGAGCTGTTGAGTTACCCCAAAGAGCGCGCCGAGCACGTCATGCTGGTGGACTTGGGGCGCAACGACATCGGCCGCGTCGCTTGCTACGGCACGGTGCGCGTGCCCGAGCTGATGGTGATCGAGCACTACTCGCACGTGATGCACATCGTCAGCCTGGTGGAAGGCAAAGTGCGCGACGGGCTGGATGCTTTCGACGTGCTGCGCGCGACCTTCCCGGCCGGCACACTGAGCGGCGCGCCCAAGGTGCGCGCCATGGAGATCATCGAGGAGCTGGAGGGCGAGCGACGCGGCATTTATGGGGGATGTGTGGGCTATTTCTCGTTCAACGGCCAGATGGATACGTGCATCGGCATTCGCACCATCGTGATGCGCGACGACACGTGCTACATCCAGGCCGGCGCCGGCATTGTGGCCGATAGCGACCCCACCGCCGAGTTTCACGAAACGCACAACAAAGCCCGCGCGCTCATGGTGGCCATTGACGAAAGCGAACTGTGAGGAGGTTAACCCCGATGATCGCCGTGATTGATAACTACGACTCGTTTACCTACAACCTGGTGCAGTATCTGGGCGAACTGGGTGCCGAGCCGCGGGTGTTCCGCAACGACCAGGTGACGATCGAGGCGCTGCGCGCGCTCAAGCCCAGAGCGTTCGTCATCTCGCCGGGGCCGGGCACGCCGCAGAAAGACAGCGGCATCAGCAACGACGTACTGCGCGAATTCAGCGGCCAGGTGCCCATCCTGGGCGTGTGCCTCGGCCAGCAGTGCATGGGCTACGTCTTCGGAGGCGAGGTGGTTCGCGCCCCGCGCCTGATGCATGGTAAAACATCGCTGATTCATCACAACGGGCGTGACCTGTTCCGCGGACTGCCCAACCCCTTCGAGGCTACGCGCTATCACTCGTTGATCGTCACGGAGCCGCTGCCGCCCGTGCTGGAGGTGACAGCCTTCACCAAAGAGGGCGAGGTGATGGGCCTGCGTCACCGGCAACATCCCACCTTCGGCGTGCAGTTCCACCCGGAGAGCATCCTCACCCAGGGCGGCAAGCAGATCATCGCCAACTTCCTGGCGATGGTGGGTTAGCCGGCGGCCGGCGCCACGGCAGCAGCCACAGGACGCTCGGCAGACTCGTGCCGGCGCAGGCGCGCCAGAGTGCTGAACAAGGCTTGCCGGCGGTTGCGCCGCGCCAGGGCCATAGAAATAATGTTGCTCACGGCCTCGGCATAGGTGTAGCCGGCAGCGTAGCATGCGCCGGCAAATCCGCCATCTGGACAGATGTCAGGATTCGGGTTCACGTCCACGACGTAGGGCTGGTCGTTCTCATCAATGCGCAGGTCAACGCGGGCATAGTCACGGCAGTCGAAGGCGCGATAGGTAGCCAGGGCCACCTGCTCGATGCGCGCATGCAAAGCATCGGACAAGATCGGCTGCGTGATGACGGGCATGCTGTTCCATTCAGGACTGTTGGGCACCCACTTGCTGTCCCAAGTCACCATGCGGTGAAGTGGGTTTTCGACGCGCGAGAAGTCAATCTCCCGCAGCGGCAACACACGCGGCCGTCCGTTGCCCCAAATGCCGACGTTGATCTCGCGACCGGCGATGAATTTCTCGGCCAGGGCCGGCTCTTTCACCGTCTCGATCACATAGGCCACCCGTCGGCGCAACGACTCCAGATCATGCACCACGGCGTCGCGGGTAACGGCCACCGAACAGTGCGAGCTGACCGGTTTGACGATGGCCGGGAAGTTCGCCTCGTCCCAGTTGGACGGCGTGACCTCGTCGGGATGTTTGAACTCGCGGCCGCCAGGTGTGGGGATCTTCCAACGCTGGAGCACCTTTTTCACCCGACCCTTCTCGACCGAGAGCTTGAGGGTATAGGGGGAATTGCCGGTATAGGTGAACCCCATGGCTTCCAGGTCGGCGCACACGCGCGCATCACCGCCGATTTCGTCCTCTACCCCTTCGCACCAGTTGAAGACGATCCATTCGGTCGGGTCGTATGGTCGCAAGACCGGCCGCACGTCCTTCCAGAATTCGGCCACGGCGACTTTGTGACCCAGATCGCGCAGGCCGTCCACCATGACCTGGGTCAGGCGATCCGCCTCCAGCCTGTCTTCGGGCGACCAGGTTCGATAGACGTTGTAGAGGACGATGACCGGTACGCGCACTTTGTCTCTTGCCATACGCTCCTTGCTCATAGGCGCTTCCAGTAAATGTTCAAATCGTCGCCATCGGCGTAGTAATCCGGCACGACGGCGACGCGCGTGAATCCGGCGCGTTCGTATAGCCGGCGCGCCGGCGCATATCGGGACGTGGAGGAGGTGTAGATCACCATCAGGCGGCCGCCGGCGCGACGCGCCTGCGCTTCGGCTGCAGTCAGCAACGCCCATCCGGCTCCCCGGCCGCGCGCCTCGGGCAACACGCAAATCCAGAACAAATCCCAGGTGTGCTGCGTCAACGACTCCGGGCCGTAGCAGGCGAAGCCGATCACCCGGCCGTCGCACCAACACGATAGCCATTGATAGTTGTCATCGCGGGGCGCCGTCTGCCAGGTCTCGAGAAACATCTCGTCCACGCACTCGGCATCGGCACGGCCAAAAACTTCCGAGTGCATCAGCACGTCGTAGATGGCCTGGCGATCTTCGAAGGACGAGGGACGAATTTCGATCGTCGTCGGGACGCCGACGATGGGTAGCGCTTGCGACGTCATGGTGCAGCCTCCAAACTGGGAGAAAGGGCAAAGGCGGGCATGCGCTGCATCGCCAGGCGGACGATGCGCTCGAGCATGTCTGCGTAGCTCATGCCGGCCACGCGCGCGGCGTTGGCGAAGCCGCCGTCCGGGCTGACGTCACAATTGGCGTTGATGTCGAGGACCATGGGCTGATCGCCTTGCAGCCGGAGGTCCACCCGGCCATAATCGCGGCAGCCGGAGGCGCGATAAGCCGCAATGGCAGCTGCCTCGATCTTCGCTTTCAATCCGGGCGAAACCGGCGCCGGGCAGATGGCGGGAATGCGCTGGTAGGCTTCGGATTCCGGCGTCCACTTGGCATCGAACGTGCACAGGCGGTCGCGGATGTCGTCGAACGCGTCGTAGGTCATGGTGCTGATGCCGAACGCGACCACGTCGTCGTCGTTGCCCCACAACGACACGTTGTATTCCGGGCTGTCGAGGAACTCCTCGACCAGGATCGGTTGACGAAAGGTGGCGATCACGCGCTCAGCTTGCGCGCGCGCCTCGTCCAGGTTCATCACCACCGACTCGCGGGTGATGCCATAGGAGCAATGTTCGGCGGCTGGCTTGACGATGGCAGGAAAGCGATTGAAGACGACATCTTCGGCACGTTCAAAGACGCCCCAACGCGGCGTCGGCACGCCCTCGCGTTCCAGCAACGCCTTCATGCGCCACTTGTATTGCGTCTCGTCCAGCGACCAGGCATCCGAGCCGGTGAAGGCATAACCCAACTCGGCCAGGGTGCGGGTGACGCGCGCGTAATAGAACGCCTGCGCAGGGGCTCCTTCGCACAGGTTGACGATCAGCCATTCGGAAGGGTCGAAGGGCTTGAGCGGCGCGCTCACGTCATGCGTCACCTGCAGCGGCAACACGCGCCAGCCACGCGCCAGTAATGCATCGCTGGCCGCCTTGATCAACGCCAGCGTGGATGCGATCTCGAAATCCTGGTTGGACTCGTCGAGGCCGTAAAGGAGAAGGAGGGAGGGTTGCTTCACCTGGGATGGCATCCGTGTGGTGTGCGACGCTCAACGCGCCTCAAGGGTGAGTTGAGGCGTGAAGCACAAATGCAGAACGCAGGCCGTGAGGCGCTAGAGCATGCCATATCGCTTCAGTCCGGCATTCAGGACGGCCCGCACCAGGTCACCGTGAGTCCAGCCTTCCGCTTCGGCCATCAACGTCAGGTCGCTGCGCGGGGTGATGCCGGGGAGCGCGTTAATCTCGAGGATGAACAGCCGGCCGCGCTCGTCCAGGCGGAAGTCCACCCGCGCGAAGTCGCGGCAGCCGGTGACCAGAAAGGTCTGATGCGTCAGGCGGCGCACCTCGCGGGTGAGCTTGTCGCCCAGCGGCGCGGGGCATTTGTTCCGATAGAGGTGATCCAGCTCAACTTTCTGGATCGAGCCGTAAATCGGCAACAGATCGGGCGGATAACCGCTGAAGTCCACCTCGGTAATGGGGAAGAAGTGCACGTCGTTGCCGTTGCCGACCAGGCCGCAGGTGATGTCGCGACCGACGATGTAGGTCTCGACCAGAGCTGGTTGCTGGTAAGCCTGGATCGTCCAGGCTACGCGGTCTCGCAACTGGCGTTCGTTGTGCACCACGCTTTCGTTGTGCACGCCCATGCCGGTGCCCTCGTGGGCCGGCTTGACGAATAAGGGGAAATGCAGGGTATGGCGCAACTTGTCGTCCGGTGTTTGGAACACCTGGAAGTGTGGCGTGGGCATGCCGTAGTAGTGCAGGATGCGCTTGGTGGTCGGCTTGTCGTGCGTAATGGCAGCAGCCAGCGGAGTGGGCCCGGTGTAGCGCACGCCGATCATCTCGAGCAAGGCCGGCACCTGAGCTTCGCGACTATCGCCGCCGAACCCCTCGCACGTATTGAAGCACAAGTCGGGCTGCACGTCATCGAGCCAGGAGGCAAGATACGCGTTGCCCTCCTGGATCAGCACTTCGTGGCCGGCCTGGCTGAGCGCGCGCGCGTAGGACTCCACATTCTTCTCGGAGTCCAGCTCGGCCAGGATGTCGGGCGGAGCGTTGTCGCGATGGATGGGCGGGGCGTTACGCGCCAGGTTGACGAGCAACGCGATGCGATAGGTGCGGTCGGCCTTGCGGGGGCGGGCCACCGGTCGCGAGGCGGCCAGAGGGTGCAATGCCGAGGGGGCGACTTCACCACCGATCGTGTGTCCGTTCGTTGTAACGCTTGCGAGCGCCGGTTCTACTTCTTCCTGTTGCGGACGTGCTGCCATATGCGCCAAGACTCGTCGAGTCTATTGGCGCGATTCTATGTTGGGCACTTTTCTTGTCAATAACATTTGCGCCCGGCAAGCTTAAAAGTTTTCTTTAACATTGTTAAAGAAAACGGCGGGATTTAAGGTTGGCGCGTTTGGGCCATTTGCGCCTCCCATTCCTCGCGCGTGACGAAGACGCCCCCCTTGATCTCGCGGCTGATCTCTTTGTAGTGCGGGTCGAAGCGCAGCTCCAGCTCGACCTGGCCGTAGCACTTGCTATCCACGACCACCTTGCGCACGAAGAAGTTGTCATCGTCGTCGCGGCTCAGGTCGTTGCGCCGGTCAATGCGCACGCGGGTGATCGCGCCGCACTTGTGACCTTTCACGTAGTAGATCAGCGCATCCGAGTCCTGGGCAACCTCTTGCTTCGACGTTCCGCCGAATAGCCGTTTCAACAAGTTCATGGGCTTCTCCATAGCGCGCTAGGCGCGCTGTCGCCCATTATTATCCTTGCTTCGACCACGCGTGCGCAACGCGACCAGCAACAGTCCAGCACACAGCAAGGCGAACGAGACCGCCGTCAGCACAGAGCCGCCCCAGCTCCACAGGTCAGAGGCCCAGCCCAGCCCCGGCGCGCCCAGCGCCGCCAGGGTGTAGATCAACCAGCCGGCCACCCATACGCCCAGCGCTGCTCGCACGCGCAGGTGCGGATCAGCGACGCCAAAGGCCGCTTGCGACAAGGCGACGAATATGCCGATGCTGATGGCCAGCAACACGAACAGGGTGATCAGGAAGCCGGCCAGGCTGGAGCGCACCGTCGTGGCCGGCGTAATCGGTGGAGCTATCATTGCCGTCGCTTCAGGTGATTGAGACTCGACAGGCGCCGTGGCCGCAGTGGGCTGGACGAGTTCGGCTGGCACTGGCGTTGGAATCACCGTCTCGACCGAGACCTTATCGGTGATATCCACGCTGAGGGTGTAGGACTCGATCGCCTGATCGGCCTCCGCCCGAATCTCCAGCTTACCCTGGCGCTGCAGGTCTATGGTGGTCTCGGCGACGCCATCGCGGGTGGTTACCCTGTTCCCCGGAAGGCGCTGTTCGACCCGCTCGGCCGGATAGGAGAGGATGAATTGCACCTCGGTGCCATCGGGGACGACGCGTCCGTTCAAATCGAAGATCGGCCCGGCCCGCACTTTCAGGCGATCGCCGATTTGTAGCTCGATGGGCGGGGGCGTGCCCTCCGTGCCGGTGATCAGAGCGCTTCCGGCAAGCACCGGCGTGAGCGGAATGACCTGATCACGATTCGGCGCCGTCTGAGCGATCAGGGAATAGCCCAGGCTGGTGATAGAGACTGGGGAATCGCCAGGCGCCGGGAACTCGCCGAACACGGTGCGCAGCGCCGCCTCGAGATACGACCGGTTGCGGCTGTAGACGCCGAAGTAAGCCGTGGTCCGGCTGATCTCGGTCGCGTCGAGATAATATGGCGCCCCCAGCGCGAACACGATTACGCGCTTATCTTTGAGCAGGTCGGCCCCTTGGGCGAGGAAGGTGCGCAGAGCGGTGGTCGAGGGGACGGATGGGTTGGTGTCTATGACGGCAATGATGATCCATGTCGCCCGTTCGATGGCAGTCTGGATCTTGAGTGGTGGACGGTTGGGCGTGGCCGTCGGCTGCACCACTTCCCCCACCGCCGGTCCGGTGGCTGTGGGTAGCAGGGGGGGGCTGACCGGCGCCGGGGTTGGCGCGCTCGCCCGCCGGTTGTAATCGGCCAGATCGGCGAACGTGAAGGACGAGATGCGCAGCGGATCCACCTGCTCGGTCTTGCGCGGCCCATACAGGTCGAGCGCCAACTCCTCGAGCGCGGTGCGCGACACGGCCGGATAGGGCTCGCACTCCGGGCATTCGCGAATGACGCGGCTGTCGGTGATGAAAACGATGTAGTCGTCCTTGGTGGGTTGGGTCGGCAAGACGGCCGGCAAGTCAAGCACGTTCGGCGCCAGCAGGGTAATGCTCTCTTTGGCCATCTTGGCGATCTTGGCAACCGAGTCGTCCTGCTCGCGCAACTGCTCGACCTCTTCGACCAAGACATCGGCGAGCCTGAATTTGCCACCGTACAGGCGCAACTTCAACGAGATGATGCGCGTGAGCGATTCATCCACTCGCGCGGCGAAGGTCTTGTCCTCCGAGTATTTGGTCTGAAAGAACTGGATGGTCTCCGTGATGTTGGTCAGTTGCTCCTGCCAGGAATTAGTCAAACCGAAGTTGCCCAGCACCAACACGTCATTGCCGGCCATAAACGCTTCCTGGGCGATGCGGCGGGCGTTGAAAGAAGTTTCGGTCGGGTCGTAGAAGCGGCGCACGCTGCGCGCACCCAGTTGATCGCTGAAGGTCACGCCGCCGCTGTTGCGCCAGGCCGAGGTCTCCGGCAGGGACATTAACGCCTGATATGCCTGCGGGTCGAAGCTGATCGGACGGGTGCTGGCGCGAATGTTGCCCTGCAACCCTCGATAGCGAATGTGAGACACCAGCAATCCATCCACGGTCGTGTCTTTCGAAGCTTCGCCCTTCAACACTGCGAAGAAAGGGGCCAGCTCGATCAGGCGAAGTTGCTCGATGGATTTCTGCACGGTAGGAATTTCTTCACTGACGTTGCGATCGGACGAACCCAGTCCGGGGAAGTGCTTGCCCACGGCTGCCAGACGGTTCTTGCTGCCGCTGTGCAGGCCGGCCACGAATGCTGCGCCCAGCTTGCCCACCCAGAACGGATCGCCACCGAACACATGCGTGCCCAAGTCGCCCGGCGTGTTGGGTCGCGGCGTGTCGGCCACGTCCAGCGTCGGCCCGAACAGCACATTGATGCCCAGTTGGGTCAGCTCGCTGCCCAGAATTTCGCCGACGGTCTGGGCAATGGCCGGGTTCCACGTCGCGCCGATGGCCATCTGGCTCGGGATTTGCGTCACTTCTTGGGTGATTTCGCTTAGCTCGGAGCGCGTCGTCCAGTCAGCCTCCTGCAGAAGCGCAATGAACAGCGGCACGGCCGAGCCCAGGTTCCTGATCGGCGCCTTGGTCGTCGGCGTAATCGTGTCGGACGGGACATTCCCGTTCGAGGTTTCGACGATCGCATCCTCGGCCAGCAGGTCGCTGAAAGCCAGCCGCTGGAGCATGTTGGCCAACCGGGTGATCTGCTGCGTGACCGGTGGATCGGCCTTGGCGTTGTCGAAGTTTCGATTGGCCGCCCGCAATTGCACACCGCCAATGTGGTAGTCGGTGATCAGTCGAGCGATGTCCGACGAGGGCGAGGCGTCATCGCCGGGGAAGCTGACGATAAAGAGCTGGCCGACTTTCTGAGCCAGGGTCATCCGAGCGATGATGGATTTCGCTTCTTCGAGGTACGGGATCGCAGCCGGCTGGACATCCTGGGCGCGTGCCGGCAGCGATGGAGCCGGCAGCAGGAGATTTCCCAGACAGAGCACGCCGACGAGCCAGAGTCGCACGGCGGATCTCCAGCGCGCCGGCAACGGATGACTCGGAGAATGCAACATGGTTTACGACAGGGCGAGCCGGAGCCAGGCTCAGTATCGCCTTACGGTGGGATCAACGAAACACGCCCAGGCGTCAATTCCGCCCTCCAGATTCGTCACGTCATCGAACCCGAGGGCGTGTAGCACCTGACAGGCTAATGCGCTGCGAATGCCGTGATGACACATCAGCACATAGGACCCGCCGCGGTCAAGCGAAGCGGCCCATTCATAGATCTCGCCGAGCGGCATAAGCTGCGCCCAGTCTATGCGTGCGACCTCGAATTCCCATGGCTCACGCACATCAATCAACCTCGCCGGGTCGCCTGCCCGCCGCTGAACGGCGTATTCCACAGGCGAAATGCTTTTTATGGGTCGCACACCAGGCACGATTATACGGTCGGTGGATATCACAACGTCGCTGCACCTCCTCATGTCACATCGTTTCATCATGAATAGAGGGCCTTACCCTCTTATTCATACTGGCGGGCGGCGGCACCCTCAAGGCTCCACGACAGGCTCGTGACGACAAATCGATAGTCGTAGCTGAACTTGATTTGCACACAGTCCAGCGGCCATCTTGGCCGGCTTGATCTTGCCAGTATTCGTCCGGACAAAATCCAGCAGGACAAAGCGCGCATTTGCCGACAAAGCCGGGCATGCGATGGTAGAGCAAACCTCCACAGGGTAGCCCTTAGAATAGGGCATCCGGAGTGACGGCCTACCACGCGTCGCTTGATAGAAAAGGAGATTGCATGGCATCGCGCAGCGACTTTACGAATGAGGAATGGCAAATATTGGAAACCGCGCCAGAGGCAGCCGGGCTGGCCGTGCTGGCAGCCAATCCGGTCGGAGCGGTCAAGGAGCGCGAGGCGATGTTCGAAGCATGGCGCAAGTCCACCGAGCAACCGTTTGCAGATAACCAGCTCGTGCTCACGCTCATCCGCAATCGCGACCCCTGGAGCGAAGAGATGCGACTGAGGACATCACATGAGGAAGCGCTCTCCATCCTTCCCGCCGACCAGACCAAAGCCTGGGCCATCGAGCAATGCCGGCAGGCCATGGCGTTATTGGAAGCAAAGGGCACGCCAGAAGATCGCGAAAGCTATGGACGATGGGTGATGTATCTGGCCAAGAACGTCGCCGAGGCGGTGCGCAGCGGCCTAAGCTACGTGGATCCGGCGGAGCAAGGCGTCATGAACGCGATCGCCGCCGCTTTGAAGTTGCGCCTGTGAAGTCCGCTCGCCTCAGGTCGTGACGTTCAGGTAAAGCTGCTCCCGAACGCTCATCACGTCGCGGCGCAGTTGTTCTTCGGTCTCCAGCCGGTCCTTGATACGCTCCACCCCGTGGATGATGGTGGTATGGTCGCGCCCACCGAGCAAACCGCCGATCTCCGGCAAAGACGCATCGGTCTCCTGGCGGATGAGATACATGGCAATCTGACGAGGCTGCACCAGCTCCTTGTTCCGCGAGGGCGATACCATGTCGGCTACTGAGATGTTGTAGAACTTGGCAACGGTCTCAATCACCTGAGACGGGGTGATGTGGGCACGTCGTCCGACCAAGTCGGCCAGGGTGTCGCGGGCGAACTGGATGCTGATCGGGCGCCCCGTCATCTCCGAGGTGGCAATCAGACGGGTGAGCGCGCCTTCCAGCTCGCGCACGTTGCTCTGAATCTGCTTGGCGACGAACTCGATCACATCCGCCGGGATGGCGCAACCTATCTGGGCGACTTTGTGCTGCAGGATCGCCATGCGCGTCTCCAGGTCGGGCGGAGCGATGTCCACCATCAAGCCCCACTCAAACCGACTGCGCAGGCGGTCTTCCAGCGTCACCATCATTTTCGGCGCCCGGTCGCTGGTGAGCACGATCTGCTTGTTGGCACCATGCAGGGCATTGAATGTGTGGAAGAACTCTTCCTGGGTGGACTCTTTGCCGGCGATGAACTGCACATCGTCCATCAGCAGCATATCCACATAGCGATAGCGATTGCGAAAGGCCTCTTGCGAGTTCGACCGGATCGCGCTGATCAGCTCGTTGGTGAATGTCTCGGACGTAACATAGCGGCAAACCAGGCCGCGCTGTCGGGCATAATTGCCGATGGCGTGTAGCAGATGGGTCTTACCCAAACCGGAACCGCCGTAGAGGAACAGAGGGTTATAGCGTTCAGCCGGGGCCTCGGCCACAGCCATAGCAGCGGCATGCGCCATGCGATTGCCCGACCCAACCACAAAAGCTTCAAACGTGTAGCGTTTTTGCAACCCGTCGGAAGTCGTCCCATTGGCATAACCCGCAGTACGGGTCAGCGCAGCCGCGGTCGGCGTGTGCGTAGAGGGTCCACTTGAGCGCGGCGAATCCGAAGCAGCCGACGGCTGGCTGGCATGTTGTGTCATGACAACGAGCGACACATCAACGCTGCGGCCCATGCGCTCGCCCAGCATGCGTTTGATGTCGTTGAGTTTGCGTTGTTCGATCCACTCCTTGGCATACCCGTTCGCCACCCCGATGACGAATTGTCCGTCCTCATAGGTGATCAAGCGAGCCGATTTCAGCCATGTCACATAGCTGCTGCGGCCCATTCCGACCTCGATTTCGCCTAGCACAGATCGCCATGCGTCTTCCGCTCTCATCGTCCACCCTCGATGCGCTAGCTTTAGATCTCCGAGTCACGAACCACAGGAGGTCAGAACTTCTGTGGACGGCGGCCGCTACCAGTCGCCTGTAACGCGGGATCGCGATTCTATTCATCTAAACGGCCAAAGACAAGACGGCAAACCTTCCAAAACCTTAAATTGCGACGGAGTTTTAAGATATTTATGATTCTGTGTTGCTCAGTTGAAAACCTGACTGGATGGAGATGTAGTTAGCGATGCGCGTTGTAGATGAAGCCCTTCACCCGGCTCT
>JAIMBB010000099.1 GCA_023511655.1 Anaerolineae bacterium | reverse complement strand
GCTTTCGGGTGCTTGATGCGCTCCGCGCCATCCTGGTTGGCCAGCCCATTACTCTGCAATTTGGCTGAGTAGTTACACGCGCAGAACCAAATTAGCGTTACGCTCACCGGTCCTCATGCCAGCCGCGATCTGAACGGCGACGGTGTAACCGATGTCGTCGTCACGCTCGTCGCGAGCACCGGCGCCAGCGGGGTGTTCACATACATCGCTGCTGTGCTGAACAACCGCAGCACAGCCCTGCCCGTCTCCAGCGCACTCCTGGGCGACCGCATCCGTATGCGCACGGTCGCCATTGCCAGGGACGGGGAGATCAGCGCGAATTATCTCGACCGCCGTTTCGACCAGCCGATGTCGGCGCGACCGACGATTCCCGTCACGCGCCGCTTCCGATTGAACGAAGGCAACGCCTTGTTCGCTTCGGCCTCCCTGTCGAACGCTGATCTGAACCATGCAACTTATCCGTTGCAGTCAGCGAAGGATGGCCAAGCCTCCTTCACCAGAGGTCAATATCGCGACACCACCGGTAACGTGACTGCGCGCATCCTCCCCAGCCCTCGCGCCAGCGGCGACCTGAACGGTGACCGCTCGCCCGATTCAGCCGTCATCTTGGTCAGCAGCGACGGCGGCACAGGCACGTTCTTCCACCTGTGCGCGGTGCTCAACGAGCTGTATCAGCCTCGTCCGGTGGACTGCGTCTTGTTCGGCGATCGCATCGCGGTCACCGGCCTGGCCATCAAAGAAGGCGTCGTGACGCTGAACTTTCTCGACCGCAACCCCGACGAACCCATGTCGGCCCGTCCTCGCGTGCCGACCACTTTGGAATACGTCCTCGAAGGTGGACGGCTGGTCGCGACAGCCGGTGAGGTGAAAATCGTGACCTATGCCTGCGCCGGTGGCAAGGCAATGAAGGTGACTTTCGGAAAGAATGCCGCCGTTGTAGAGTTCGACAACGCGATGGAAGTGTTGCTGCAGCGACGGGTCGCCAGCGGGATGCGCTACGCCAACGATAAGTGGGAGCTCGCCGGCAAGGGCGACGAAGCGATCCTAACAGACGTCCGGTCTGGTCAGGTGCTCGCCGGAGGGTGTAAGGCGGAATCGCCGGCCGCGTCGGGCGCTTCGCTCGCCGGCGCGTATCAATCCGATGTGCTCCCGGCCGCCGATGCATCGGGCCGGGTCATCACGCTCACGCTTGCGACGGACGGGGCGGCCACGCTGACGACGCAGTTCATCGGCAAGGGCGACCCGATCGTCGAGCGGGGCGAGTGGAGCCAAGACGGCGTCAAGGCTGCCGTGAAGCTGAAGGTGGGCAACGTTGCCAAATCCCTGACCTTCGAGGCGCGGGACGATGGACTGGTGTTGCTGAATCCCGTAGAAGCAGGATACGGCACGGCCGGACTCACGCTCAAGCGGCTGGCCGATGCGGCCGCGACGGCGCCATTGCTCACCGGGGTGCTGACCGGCACGGTGACCTACCGGCAGCGCATCGCGCTCCCGCCCAACGCGATCGTCGAGGTGCAGCTTGCCGATATCGCCATCGCCGACGCGCCGGCCAGGGTAGTCGCGTCGCAGACGATCACGACGGGCGGTGCACAAGTGCCCATCCCATTCACGCTGACGTATGAACCGGCGACCCTCCAGCCGCAGGCTCGCTACGCCGTTTCCGCACGCATCACCGAGGATGGCAAGTTGACCTGGATCAGCACGAGGATCTACCCCGTGTTGACTCCAGGCGCGCCGACCGGCGGAATTGAGATCGTCGTCGAACCGGTGCCCGGCAGCGCGGATCGAACGGAGCGGACGGTGGAGTATGCCTGCGCCGGTGGCAAGACGGTGAGAGTGACCTACACGCCCGATAGCGCCGAGGTCACCTTCGACGGCCAGACTTGGGCCTTGCCGCAAGTGGCCGTCGGATCGGGGTTTCGCTACGACGACGGCGTTTGGGCATGGAGCGGCAAAGGTGACACCGCATCGCTGATTGATGTAAAAAGCAACGTTGTCGTCGCCGATAACTGCCGCGCACGCGCGACCGATAGCTCGTCGGCTAGCGAGGAGAAGCAAGCTGTGATTACCGGAACTGTGACTTATCTGCAACGGGTGGCGCTGCCGCCCAATGCCATCGTTGAGGTGCGACTGGCCGACGTGTCTAAGCAGGACGTCGCGGCGACGGTCATCGCCTCACAGACCATCGAAACGAAAGGGGCCCAGGTGCCGATTCCTTTCGAACTCGTCTACGATCCGGCGCGGATAGAGGAGCGGATGGACTACGCAGTGTCGGCGCGCATCACGATAGATGGCAAGCTGGCCTGGATCAGCACCACACGCAATCCCGTCCTGACGCGCGGCGCGCCCACCACCGGCATCGAGATCAAGGTGGAACCGGTGCGGTGATTCAGAAACCGGGTTTCTTCGAGAAACCCGGTTTCTGTTTGCTTTTGTTGTCAAATTGACTTGCACGACGTCCGTGCGCCGTTATACACTGCGGCTGGTTATGCTTGCGGGCAGAGAATTGCACCGTGCTTGACACCCGTTGATGCAGCCGCAGTCGTTCATAGTTGAGTTCTCGATCAAACAGTCTTGATGAACAGTGCACCCGCAAGGCGTTCGCCGCTTTTCTTCATTGTCGCCGGTCTGAATGTCCTCGTCATCGGCAGCCTCGTCCTGGGCTCGACCCTTCTTCCCGGCGCGCCGGCCGCAGCTTCAACACGTACGCTGACCTGGAAATCGCCCACGCCCATGAGTGCGCCGGCAGCCGTCCACCAGCCCACGCCATGGGATGCCTTCCTGGCCCTGCAGGCGCGTGCGGGAGTGCCGCTGCATGCCCAATGGGACCCCGTCACCGGCATCCCGGAATTCCTGACTCCGGGAGACCCTTCCAGGCGATTGCCTTATACGCCGACGGCCGCCGAGCGCGGCAACGCCGTCGCCATTGCGCGCGGCTTCCTGGACGAGAACCGCGCCCTCTTCCGGCTGGGCAGCGCCATGGAGGAGCTCACCCTGTTGCGCATCGAACCCGACCTGCAGTTGAACTACGCGCACGTGCGGCTGAATCAAACCTATAAAGGTCTGCCTGTGTTCGGCCGGCAGCTCGTCGTGCACCTCGATCCGCAGCTCGAAGGAATCGTCGCGGTCAACGGCCAATACGCTCCCGGCATTGCCGTCGAGACCCAGCCAGTCTTGACCAAGGCCGAGGCTGAGCGGCTGGCCGTTGACGATTTGTTGCTCAATCAACTGACGCCCAGCGAGGCCGAGCGCGCCGCGATCGAGGTCTACAAACACCGAACCGCGCTGACCATCTACGTGGACGACAAGAACAAAGCCACGCTCACCTGGCGGGTGAAGATTTTGAGCAAGTCGCCGCTGGGCGAGTGGGATTTCTTCGTCAACGCACGTCGCCCGGTGGTGGTGCACCAAGTGCAGTTCTCGCATCCGGTGATGCGCCGGAAGACCTACTCCGCGCGCAACAGCACCAACATTCCGGGACGACTGGTCATTGACGAGGGTCAGCGTTCGAGCGATCCGATTGCCCAGGCCGCACACGACGGCGCAGCCAAGGTCTACGAGTACTACTGGAGCAAATTCAAGCGCGACAGCATTGACGGGCGCGGCTTGCCGTTGGTTTCGACGGTGAACTATGGCAGCGATCCATCCGATGCCGAGAACGCCGCGTGGATCGGCGAGGCGCAGCAGATGATCTACGGCGACGGCGGCCGTATCTTCCGGCCGCTGCCCTATGGCCTCGATGTGGTGGGTCACGAATTCACCCACGGCGTGATCAATAGCACCGCCGACCTGATCTACGAAGGCCAATCCGGCGCGCTGAACGAGTCGTACGCCGATGTATTCGGGGCGCTCATAGACCGGGGCAACTGGGCGATCGGCGAGCAAGTGGTCAAGTCGCCCCCCTTCCCCACACGCATGCTGCGCAGCCTGGAGGACCCCACGCTAGGGGGCCGCTATGACCCACGCAATCCGCTGGCCGGCGTGGGCCAGCCGCGCACGATGCGCGAGTATGCGAACCTGCCCATCAGCCGGCGGGCCGACAACGGCGGCGTGCACATCAACAGCGGCATCCCCAACCATGCTGCTTATCTGCTAGCCAGCGCGATCGGCCTGGAGAAGATGGAGCAGATCTACTATCGCGCGCTGACGCAGTATCTGACGCCGCGCAGCAACTTCCTGCAGGCGGCCAACGCCACGGTGCGCGCCGCCGCCGACCTGTACGGCCAGGCCGAGATAGACGCTGTGCGCAAAGCCTTCGGCCAGGTCGGCATCAACGTCGGCGGGAGCGATGCCGCCCCGCGCCCGCCGGCGGAAGGTGGACCGTCCATCCCGGCCAGGGGCGGTTCGCCGGCACCGCCGGGATCGCCACAATTGCCGGCCGGGTGCACGGAGGTGGTGGCCGACGGTGGTTTCGAGTCGGGCAGCCCCTGGGTGCAAGAATCGAAGAGCCCGATCATTGACTCTGAACTGGCCTACGCCGGTGATCGCAGCGCATGGCTGGGCGGCACCGACCAGGAGACCACCCAGATCATCTATCAGAGGATCCGGCTGCCGGCAAATGCCACCCGTGTAGAGTTCAGCTACTACCGGCTGATCCATGAGGAGATGGCCGGTGGCCTGTTGGGGTCATTGTTCGGAAAGCCGGATGCGGCCCGCTTCAACGTGCTCGTGGCGAACGAGCAGGGCGACCTGTTAGGGGCAATCGAACAACTGACCTCCGAGGGCGGAGACGATACATGGCGGCAGGCGCGCTTCGACGTGTCCGAGCTGGCCGGCAAGACCATTCAACTGGCCTTCTCGGCCGAGAACCCCCGCGGCAACATCAGCAGCTTCTTCGTTGACGAGGTGAGCATGATCGCCTGCACCACCGGTCAGGGGCCGGCGGCGCCGAAGACGTCGGCCAGCGATCTGGTGTATCTGCAGGGCACCGTCTCCGACGCCGATACCGGCAGGGGCATCTACGGCGCGCAGGTCTTCATCATCAAGCCCGGCCTCAGTGCCACGCAGGCGGCAGCAGACGATGCCGTGACCGCCAGCGAGGTCAGCGCGATGGCAGTCACCGATCAGCGAGGGTTCTTCCGCACCGACAAGCCCATTCAGAGCGGACAAACGTATGGCGTCATCATCATCGCGCGCGGCTACCGACCTATCATCGCCAATGACGCTGCGTCCATTCCGGGCAATGCCTCCAACCCCTTCCCGCTGGATGCCACCATGCGGCGAAGCAGGTAGGCGGAGAGGCAGGTGAAGATGGCCGACTCTCAACTTCCGACTTCAAACATGACCGAACAGCAACAACCCGAACAGAAATATTGCTGCATCACCGGTGAGCCGGTCTATCCACCCTACAACATCCTCGGTGGGCGTGTGTATAGCGACCGCGCCTTCGCGATGGTCAACAAGCCGCATCCTGGCTTTTGGCGCTCCGTCGTCGTACAACTGGTCGGCATGGCGATTTTCGCCGCCGTCGTCGCCGTGCTGGCCAACCTGATCGGCCAGCCTACTCAGACGGTTCGCATCCTGCTGGGCTTGTTCCTGGCGATCGTGCCGACTGCGCTCTGGCTGGCATACTTCTATCGCCAGGATCGGCTGGAGCCCGAACCCAAACACCGCCTCGGCCTGGTGTTCATGACTGCGTTGTTGCTCACCGATGTGATCGCGCGACGCCTGATCTACGACTGGTTTCGCTTGCAGGATTGGGCCGCCTACGACGTAGGGACATCACTGGCTGCTTCGGTGCTCATCACCTCAGTGACTTACACAGCCATCACGTATGTCGCAGTGCGCATGGTGTATGCAACCGAAGAATTCGACGAACGCATGGACGGCGTGGTGTATGGCTCGGTTGCCGGCCTGGGCATCGCCACCTTGCTCAACCTGCGCTACATCATCGAAAACCAGGGGGTGGAGCTGGCGCCCGGCGTGGTGCAAACGGTGACCACGGCGCTGGCCATGGCGTCGTTCGGTGGCTTGCTCGGTTGGTTCATGGCCGAGGCGAAGTTCACCCACAAGCCGGTGTGGTGGATGCCGGCCGGCTTCATCATCACTGCCGTGCTCAACGGCATCTTTAGCTGGTTGATCGGCGAAGTGGCCGCTTCCGGTCTCACCATCGAGCCATGGCGCTCGCTGGCAATGGGGTTGGCCGTGGCGCTGGTAACCTTCCTGGCGCTGGCAGTGTTGATGCGGCGAGCCATCGAAGTGACCCTTCGACGTTCGACTATAGGTTGAGAGGTGCCCATGACACAAGCGCCAACTTCTTCTGCCCCTCAGCAACTCTGGGGCATCCGCTATTTGCGCAAGGACGTCGGCGTCGCCATCGTCGTCGCCGTCGCGCTGTTGCTCGGTTTGTTGTTGCAGCAGGGGGTGACTTCTCGAACCAAGCAATACGTCGCCTCCGACCAACCGTTCAGCATCGCTTATCCCGCCGGTTGGGTAGAAGTCGAATCGTTGATCGAGGCGCCGCTGCTAAAAGTGCAGAATCCGCTGACCGAGTCGGCTTTCAAGGCCACGCTCACGGTGGAGAGCCGTGAGCTCGATCCGGCCACACCGCCGACGCTGCAAACGTTGCTCGACCGACGCGTAGAGCAGCGTCAGGAGTTGATGGGCTATCACTTCCTGGCGAATGCCGAGGTCAGCGTGGGCGGCGAGAAGGCGATGCAATACGACTACACCTACGTCGTGCAACCGGCCGACGAGCCGCGCCGCGCCTCCTTGCCGGTCGTCGTGGTCGCGCGCGAACACATCGTCGTCGCCCGGGATCGGGTGTATTACATCACGTTCGCCACGCCAGAGAACGAGTTGGAGCGCAATCTCAGCCGACTCGAGTCCATCATCCAAACGGTGAAACTGCAATGAACACGATTGGCAAAAGGATCGAACCTGATCCGGCGACCACTCAGGCCGGCTCCCCCGATGCCGTCCTGGGCTCGTTGCGCGATGACGAGGCGAAGGCCGGCGGTGAAGTAGAGAAGAAGACCTCTCGCGCCAAAACCGGCACCCATCGCAAGGCGGATGCGCCCGCAAAGCCAGATGAGCCCCTGCGCCTGCCGAAGGGCGCCCTCGTCGCGATGCGCAAAAGCGGTGGTCTGCGCTTCAGCTCGCGCTTGCTCATCGTGCTCCGCGATGGGCGCATCGTCCGCTTGGTCGAAGCGGGTGCAGTGGATGCCGAGGGCGATCGGCAGTCGAAGGCGCGCCGCCGGCCGAGCCGGCTGACCAGGGAGCAACTCTCACAATTGCGCATCACGCTGGCCAGAAGCGGCCTCGACCAAGCCCGGCAAAGCGGCCGGGCAGCCCAGAATCCTGACGCATACGCCTACGAGATCGTCGCGCGCGTCGGGCGTAAGGTGCAATCGGTCGAATTGCTCGACGGCAGCATCCCGGAGGCGCTGCAGCCTCTCGTCCGCGAGCTGAACGGCTATCTGGGCTGAGACCATATGGGCCGCACTGGCCGCTTGCACAGGATGGGGACTGCTCTTTCGCACGGTGCGCTGCCCATCGGCCTCGTTTAAGTTGAGGGCGGATAGCGGCGCGCCCGTACGCTCGCCAGGAGGTGGCCATGTCGAAAGCAACTGTGGGATTCAAGAAGATCGTGGTTCCGCTGGACGGTTCGCGCTTCGCCGAGGGCGCGTTGCCCTATGCGCAGATGCTGGCCGAATGCGGCGGTGGACAGATCGAACTCGTGCGAATTGCCGTGCATCCGTCGAGCTACGTGTATGTCAGCGACCCAGCCACGTTAGCCAGCCTGTACGACAGCGACCGCGCGCATTGCGAGGAGTATTTGCAAAAGGTGGCTGCCAGGTTGCAAGAGGCGACGTCGGTACAAGTCTCAATGACGGTGTTGGAAGGGCCGGTAGCCGACGCCATCCTGGATCACGCCGAAGACGCGCACGCCGATTTGATCGTGATGTCCACGCACGGCCGAAGCGGCATGGAGCGATGGCTGTTGGGCAGTGTGGCCGAAAAGGTGGTGCGCGGCGCCAAGATCCCGGTCATGCTCATCCGCCCGGCGGCCGCCACGCCTGCGAATGCAGGATCAACGTCGCAACCGCAGACCAAAGCATAGCGCGCAGGCGGGCGCGCCGCGAAAGGCGGATGCGCCACGGTCGCTGACCATGGCGCATCCGCTTTTCTGCCTCCCTGTCCGCTTCGAATGCCGGTGACTCCTCTCGAATTCGACGCCGACCGATCACTCAGGACAGACAGTCCCGATCTGGACATATCACGGCTGCTCGCCCCGCGCGATCACTTCGATCTCGGCGATGCTGGCAGCTCTCGCGCCGTAGAAGGTGCCCGTCATGCCGGTGATGTCCACCTGCACCACCCGCGCCTTCACGTCGGCGAAGTTGACCGTCGTGCCGGTGACGGCGAGCGGGCCGGTGTTTTGGGTAGCAACCAGGTTCGTGCCGCCGGCGTCGCTGAACAAGCGAACGGTCGTGCTCTGCACCTGCAGAGAGGAGTTGGCCTCATCGCCCTGGCGAGGGTTATACAGCCGCACGGCGCGCACGGTCACCGGCACAGGGAAGATCAGCTTGACCCACTGGTTGGCCTGCTGGCCCGGCGCGCTCGTCCAATAACGCCAGATCTCGCCCTTCATCACGCGGCGATCAATCACGCCGGTGTTGTAATTCGGATCGCGCGAAGAAGAAACGACAACGGCCGCGCCGGGCGCCAGGTTCGACCATTGCGCATCGGCATCGTTGGCCGGCACGGGGATCATGCTATGACCGGCGTGGCAGCCGATGCAGCGCGAGTTCTCGCCCGGTCGCCCGTAGTTCATCCCGGCCACGTGCGCCGCGCCCGAGCCGCCCGCGCCGGGCGTCAGCGGCACGGTGTTGTTTGGCGAGCGAATCTGCTCAAAGAGCGGCACGTTGGCCGGCGCTGCCGGATTCTGCACGGCGCCGGCAGGGCTGATCGGGAGTTCGGCCAACAGGATCGGCCAGTCCAGATGCGGGAACGAGCCGGGGCTCTGGCGCTGGTGGTCAATGAAGAAGCGGATCTTGGCCGCCGAGCCGACCGGGGGCGCATTGACGATTTCCATATCCACCGGGCCGTTGCCGTAGACGTTGAGGGCGTTGAAAATGAACGTCCCGTCCTGGTTATACGGGCCGGCGGCCGGCGGTGGCAGCGGGCTGGGCACCTGGGTGATCTGGTCCGGAATCACCGGTGGCAGCGGACGCGGGCGGATCAACCGCGCGCGCAGCTCGGTGGTACCGCGGTTGTCGTAGAGCAGTTGTCGGCCCTTGCCGTCCATGTTCACGACATACAAGCCGTAGTCCTGGTAGATGTCCTTCGCCCACGACACGATCAGCCCGCCGGTAGGCAATGCTTCAGGCTCGGTGAAGTATTCGCCTTTGAAGATGCCATAGGAGCAGTCGTTGGGGTTAGGGCAATGGTAGGCCTCACCGGTCAGGTCGGTCACACCCATCAACCGCGTGTATCGTTGGCCGCCGCGGCGATACAGGCGCAACCCACCGAAACCGGCCGCCTCGGTCATGTTGTACATCGGGAAGAAGTTCGCCACGAACTCGCCTGATGGCGTAAATGCGCCGCCGTAGACGTGGTTGGCTTCCTCGTCGCGGAAGAACCCGCTCCACATCTGGACTTCCGTGCCGTCCGGGTTGATGGACGCAAGGTGCCAGGCATTGCGCCACAGAAAGTCCGCATACTGCGGCTCGCCGGTGAGCTGTTTGTCACGCTCGGTCGTCAGGCCGTCCTTGCGGATGTAGCCACCGCGCGGGTCAGGCATCGTGCCCATATCGTTGTAGGCGAAGCGGTGATTGCGCCACCATCGCGCGAACACGATCTTGCCCGTCAGCGGATCCACCATTGGGCGGTCGGCGCCGTTGCGTTCGGAGGTGATGCGACGCAAGCCGCTGCCATCGGCGTTGATCACGAACAAGTTGGTCGTCCGCACGCCGCTGTAGTGTCCGAAGCTGGGATAGCGCGTGGACGAGAAGACGATGCGCCCATCGGGCAACCAGGCCGGGTCCGTGTCATCGTACCCTCCCAGGCTGCCCGGCAACCCGAGCGACCCCAGGTTCAGGTTCATATCGGACTTGGTGACCTGCCTGAGGCCGGTGCCGTCCACGTTGATCGTGTATATGCGCCAGGCGCCCGGGTTATTCGCAGGTCCGGAGTCATAGTTGCCCTGGGGCAGGCCCGCGAACACGATTTTCGTGCCATCGTAGGAGACGTCCGGCGCGTTCACGTCAATCAGGTACAGCGAGGCAGCCGTCGGCTTCGACCCATCAATCAGGGTGCGGATCGCGCCGTTCGGCTCGCGCACGAGCAGCTTGCCCGGCGCTGCGACGCGAAAGCGGCTGTGCGCGCCCACGCCGGGCTGATCCTTGGCCGGCGCGTAGTAGATGCTGCCCCGATCCGGGATCTGCCGCGAGACGAACACCACGGACCACGGGATATTGGCGCTCACCGGCGCCGGGCCATTGTTTACCACCGGCACGTACACCCGCGGCGATGCATTTGCCGCGAATGGGTCGGCGCTTGAGGACACAGATTCGGCGTCGGCAACCGGCGCCTCTGCTGTAACCGGCGCTTCCGCCGGCGCTTCCATCGTCGGGGTGGGCTCAATCTCCTGCGATAGGGCCGGCTCGGACGGAGCCACGAACACAAGCGCGCTGCCTACGGCCAGCGCCAACGCAACGATGGATGCGACGAGCCGTCGAACGCCCGCTGCGTAGCGAGTCTCGGAGTGATCGGAAGGTCTGGTCATCGTTCCTTGCCTCTGTTGATATGACGGAGAGCAAGAAACGATGACATGTGAAGCCGTATCTCAATATCGCTCGCGCAACGCGCGCTGGATATCCCGGTCGGCGTCGCGTTTGGCCACGGCTTGTCGCTTGTCATACAGCTTCTTGCCCTTCGCCAACGCAATTTCGACCTTTGCCCGACCGCGCTTGAGATACGCTTTGGTTGCGATCACGGTATAGCCTTTCTGCGCAATGCCGCGCGCCAGTTCCACGATCTGCCGTTTGTGCAGCAGCAGCTTGCGGTCGCGCCGCTCGTCGCCCAGCGCCGCGGCACGCGCAAAGCCAGTGGAGAGATCGTAGGTTGGGATGTAAGCGTTGAGCAGCCACGCTTCACCGTCGCGGATTTGCACGAATGCATCGCGCAAATCCATCTTGCCGGCTCGAACCGACTTGATCTCCCCTCCTGTCAAGACGATTCCCGCTTCAAAGCGTTCTTCGAGCGCGTAGTCAAAGGTCGCCCTGCGATTGGACGCGACAATTTTTACCTGGCTGTCGTTCGACTTGCTCATCGTAAACCCACCTGCGAAGATGACGATCCACACATGGCGCGCCGCGCTCAAACCGACGATCGCTCTACAGGCATGCAATGATATTCGTGTCTCGCGTCGAGAATTTGCAATTTTGATGCAAGGCGTGGTGATTGGTCAAAGGTTGGATGAGGATTGGATGAGCCGGCGTCAGCGCGCACGCCATCCGGCCATCGTCGCCGTTTCCGTCATGACTTCGTAGATCGTCACGCCCGGATTCTGATAGGCGATGCGCAGGTCACCCGCCTCGACCAGCGCACCGAACTTGGCGAATCCGGCCGGGTCGTTGTACAGCCGCTCCATCTCCCCTTCGACGATGTAACGCACGCCGTAGCGACGAAGCAGCGTACGGGCGCGGTCGAGATCGGTGGTGCTATAGAACTCGCGCACGTCGGCGACGCGATCTTCGACGACCAGCGCATTCAATGCCGCGCGTTGCTGCCGCTGGTGCCATTCCCAACCCACCACGGCGGGCAGGCCGGTATAGATCGAGAAACGCGCGCTCCAACGATACTGATTCCCTGCGGCAGCGCCTTCTTCGATGATGGTGGGTGAGCCTGCGACGTTGTCCTGCATCCAGCGGATGGCATCGTAATCATGCTTCAACGGGAACTCGGCCAGCCGTCCGGCGTATTCCTCGCTGCGCACCGCATATTGCATATACGCCATGCCGTCCAGGCCGCGCGGCGCCGTTTTCACGTAACGGTCGCCCACCTTCGCCGGAATGGCAAAAGCCGGATACAGCATCGCCAGGAAGAGCGCAACCGCGACGGCGCCCGTGAAAGCGACTCGCCCGATGACAGGCGCAAGACCGCGGCGAAGCGTCGGCGCATCCGATCCGCGGGCCTGTTCGGGCTGCCCGCCGGCCGACAGTTCCTCGACCGACCAGGCCAGGGCAACCGCAGCCGACACGCTCAGCATCAACCAGGCCTGAATGTAAAACTTGAATTGCGTGTTCATCCGCCCGATGTCGCCGCGCAAAGTGAACAACTCGACGAACAGGGTGAGCGCGAAAGCGCCGGCCGTCATCAACCACATCAGCCGGGCCGGCGACGACAGGCCGGGCCGTAGGGCGGCCGCCGCCGCGAGCAGCGTGATCGGGGCGGCGATAATCGCAATCGGCACATCGCGAACGGCCATCAGCACGCCGATCGCCAGGCCGACGATGGCGACGAACTGCATCGCGCGTCGCCAGGGGCGCTCACCAACGAACAGGTATCGCAATAGATAGAAGCCGGTCGGGATGAGGAACAACCCATAGATTGTGATGTAGGTGTCCAGCAGCGTGCGGTCGCCGTTCCACGGATCAATCGCGTTATAGGCCGAGCCGTAGTGCGCCAGGTAAGGTGCCATCACCAGGCGCGAGAGCGCGACTAACACAACGACCGCCGGCAAGGCGCGAGCGAATCCGCCCAACAGCCCAAGCCGACCGACTGCCGGGTTCTCTTCTGAGTTGCCGGCTGATGCAATCCAGCCCAGGATCAATCCGGCGACGACCAGCAACAGATAGGTCGGGTAATCCCACGTATTCGTTGGCCAAAGCAAGCCCGTAGCCAGCGCACCGAGAGCGATCGCCCACGCCGTGCGCGCGCCGGCGGCATACCCTAGCGCAAATGCCAGCGCCAGGTAGGCCAGCGGCATCGCCATCATGTGCGCGTGCAGGTCAGCATACAGAAAGGTGAAGTGGGGGAACTCGGCGATCATCACTTCGGGCGCCGGCCGGGTTGGGTTCCAATACGGCCACCACGGCGCGATCGGCAACGGCGCGCCTGCCAGCCACCTGAGCACGCCGCTCACGAAGGCAACCGGCGCAGACACGCCTTGCTCGATGCCGCCCAGTTTTTGCCACGCCGGGCCGACGACGCGGATCTGGTCGCCGTTGCCGACGACCACGGCAAAGGTCGCCGCGAGCAAACCGACCAGGATGGCGCGCCGAGGCGCCGGCACACGCGCATCCTTACGGCGCGCCGCGTAGAACGACGCGCCCAAGCCGAACGCGCCGCTGGCGGTCATGGCAAACAGCGTCGGGATGGCGATGTTGTAGGCCACGGCCGGGTCAATCCCCAGCGCCTTGATCGGTGTGCCGATGAAGACGAAGCCGTAGTAGTAATAGTTGATCGCGCCGCCGGCGAACCACGGGTCTTGAGGTGGGAAGTAAGTCGCCTTCAAAACCGAGTTCAGGTAAGCGAAGTCCATCGGCTTCTCGCCGCCGAAGAAGGGATGCCACAGGTCGGGGTTGCCGGCGCGAATCAGCAAGAAGAAGACGAACGCGAGGAGGAACAAGCCTTCGCCAGCGACCAGGATGGGCCAACGCTCGCGCACCAGGGCGATGATGTGATCGCGGTTGAGATGGCCGACGACGGCCGCAATGACTGCCAAGGCCGCGACGAGCAGCCAGATCAGGCCCGGTGTGAACGGCGCGATCTTCAAGCTGGCCAGCCACCACGCAGCGAGCGAGACGATCAGCAAGCCGAGCACTTTGGCGAAGGCGTAGCCCCCATCAATCAACGCCGATGCGGACATCGCTGGCGTGAGCGACACCGGGGTAAGCGCGGCCTGGTTCTGTGCGGCTTGCCTGGCATCGCGCGTTCGGATTGCCGGCGCCATCAACATGAAGCCCGCCACGCCCAGAACTTCGATCAATGCCACCCAGGCGACCACAGCCAGCAATTGCGATTGGTTCAATGGCGATGTGCGTGGGAACAGCTCGCGCCATGTGCCGCCGGCCTGCTGCGCCTCCAGAGTATGCTGATCGAGCAGCAGGCCGCCCGGCGTGTTGCTCGCCTGAAAGGCAGTCTGGCGCACCGTGCGCACGTCCAGGTATGGACCGAGGATGCGTTCCACCAGCGCCGACGAGTAATCCGGCGTCTTCTTGAAGATCAACACGCGCGGATGGTCGTACACCGAGAAAGCTTCCTCCGCCTTCGGGTAGGGTACCTCGATACCGGGCGGCGTCCCCTGAACGCCATCCGGCCGCGCCAGCCGCTGTGGCATCTCCTGATCGTTGAACACGAATGGGCCGAGGCGTGGGAAGCGGTAGAAATCGGCGACCAGCTCGAAACCCAGCTCACCGGCCATCAGCGCGCGGTAGTAGGCGTTCGTCATCGGGAAACGCCAGGGCAAACGCGCCACCGAGCCGTAATGGCGGTTGCTGTTCAATATCACGTAGTCCGCCTCGTTCAGCGACTGCAGGAACATGTTGAACTTAGCCGAGTCGTCTTCGTTGTAGACCGGCATGTCGCCCCACGGCGTGCTGCTCAGGCCGCGGTAGTACCACCCGAAGCCATCTTTGCCCGCAATGCGAAAGGGGATGCCTTCGTCGAAGTGTTGATTGGCGATGACGCTGGTGCGCGCGCGAACGCCAGTGCCGCTCAGCAGCGTCAGCTCGAGCGTGTAGTCGGCATCCGGCTCGATGGCGATGCCGTCGAGCGCGATGGTAGAGGCACCCGGGCCGATGCGCTGCTGCGCGCTCCCCAGCTCAGCTTGCGTGCGCGAGTCGAACACGCGTACTCGCAACATGCCTTCACCTTCGACATAGTTCAGGGTGAAGCGCAGATCGCTCAAGGGTTCAAAGACGCCGTCGCCGTCCTTGCTGATGCGCAATGGAGTGACCAGGGGCAGGTTCTCTTGCAAGACAATGTCTCGAATGGGCAGTTGCACCTGGCGCGCCTGATCGCCGGATCCCGCGGAGAGCGTCAGCGCCGTCGGCACGTTCGCGAAGATCCACCGCGATGCCTCGGTGCGCGTCAACTCGCCGTCGTAGATGCGCATGAACGCCAACGCCCACCCCAGCGCGCCGACCAGCACGAGTGCGATGAGGAATTGAGAATTGAGAATTGAGGATTGAGAAAGATAATGGCTCCTGCGTCCCGACTCGTGATCGCCGGCCCCTGCCCGCTGACTTCTCCACAGCGCGACCAAGGCGACAGCCGCGGCGATGCACAGCATCGGGTAGATCGGCAACTGATAGCGAATGGATTTGACGAACTGCGTGCCCTGATACAGGAAGTAGGCAAAAATCCACAAAACGAGGATGAGGTAGGCATACCAGCGCCTGCCGCGCAACAGCCGGCCGAGCATGTAAAACGCGCCGATCACGGCCGTGACCCCCAGCGGCACGCCCAGGCCGTAGAACACGATGTTGATCAGCGGGAAGAGGATGGGCGGACGATTCGCCCACTGCCAGCCCCAAGGCGGGTCTGCCGCACCAGAGGACTGTGCGGCGGCCGATTGCAGTTCGGCGATCCAGCGCGCGGACGGCGCCAGGATCGGACGCACGAACGCCGGAAGACTCGTCACAATGCGCGCCACGCCGTCGGGCAGCGGGAAGGTCTGCTGGCAGATCTGATATTGGAGGGGATCGGAGAGCACCTCGCAGGTGCGGGTGGTGTATGCCCATTCAACCTCGCTGCCGCCCACGAAGGCATAGGGCTGCGTGACGCGAAAGCTGGCGAAAGCAGCCGCGCCGGCAATTAGCGTGGCCAGCAGCGCCGTCAGGACGGCCGAGGCCGTAGCGCGACGGTCGCGCAACATAGCAATCGCGATCGAAGCGACTACCAGCGCGGCGGTCGGCCAGGCGCTGATCTTGCTGGCGACCGCCAACCCGGAGAACATACCGGCCAGAGCTGCGTTGACCCACAGACCAGATGCGCCGTGCCGCAAGGTCTGTTCTGTGGTCGCGATCCGTGCACAAAAATACAGGCACCATGCCACGCACATCGTCAGCGGACTCTCGACCACGAAGAACTTGCTGTGCTGAATCTGCAACACGGCGAAGGCGCTGAAGGCCGACGCCAGCAGCCCAACGCGCCAACCGAACAAACGCCGGCCAGTGAGGTACACCACCAGCACCGTGATCGTATCGGCTAGCACGGAGAGCAGGCGACCGACCAGCCGAATGTGCTCGTAGCCTGTGAAAAAGCCCTGGGCGCAGTTGTCGGCCTGCGAGCCGAACAAGAGCTGCCCCAGCACTTTGGGGATGAGGGCATGTGTGGGCACGCAC
>JAIMBB010000098.1 GCA_023511655.1 Anaerolineae bacterium | reverse complement strand
ACGCAGGGCCGCCCCTACATCACACCCCGCCGCCCGTTGTAGGGGCGACCCTATGTGGTCGCCCGCGCAACCAGGGCAGCAACAGCCGCCTTCCCACAGGTTTTCTGCTGGCTGTCGCGACTTGGCGAGCAACCCACGGGAGGTTTTGTCCCTCCCGTGCGCACGCCTTTCATATGTCAGCAAATGGTCGGCAAGTGTCAGGTGGCGCATATGCATCGCTAACGCAGTGCCGGCTAACATGTCCGCCAGGTTGCGGTTAAACTTCGTCTGTCAACCGGTATGTGCATACAAGCAAGGCTGGGGAGGAAGCATCCAATATGAAAGGCAATCGAATTCTGTTCGGCATCATCGTCGGGGCCGCCGTCCTGGTGGTGATCATTGCGTTGCTCGGCCGGACGGTGAGCAACTTCATCGCCAGCATGTCGCCGACGGTGAGCAAACCCGACAATGCGATCGAGGTATCGTTCGTCTACGCTCCGGAGTTCGATAAGAACCTGAACGTCAGCACGATCATCACCGACTTCAACCGCGCCTATGCTCAGGGGCGCAACCCGGTGACCGGCCAGCCGCTGGCCGCTGGCGAGCGGCCGATCTGGATCGAAGGGCGCAGCGGCTCATCCGGCACGGTGCACGAGGGGATCGTCAACGCCTTCATCGCGCCGAACAACGCCAACGTCGAGCGCCCGGTGTTGTGGTCGCCGTCAGTTCGGCACTGGCTGGCGCTGGTGAACTACGAAACCGGCCAGCGGGTGTTCGACGTGGATGGCGCGCCGGGCACGGCGGTGGCGCCGGTGGTGATGGCGATCTGGGAATCGCGCCTGAAAGCCCTGCAGGCCAAACACGGCTCGCAGATCGGTTGGGAAGAGCTGCTGGCTGTGTTCGACAACCCACAAGGCTGGAAAGCCTATGGCTTGAGCGGTCGGCAATCGGTGTATTACGGCCACACCGACCCGCGCGTGTCGTCCACAGCGCTATCTACCTTGATGGCGGAGTTCTACGCCAGCACGCGCTACAACGCCGGCAACACCAATGCCTCGCGCCTGACGCTCGACCACGTCAACGACCCGCGCGTGCAAGACGGCGTGCGCCGGATCGAGAACCTGATCAAACACTACTCGGCGCGCACGACCGAGTTCATCGAGTACATCGCGCAAGGGCCGGATTACCTGGACTTCGTCGCCCTGGAGGAGAACGACCTGATCTTCATCAACCAGGGCAAGACGCAGATCAAGCCACCGGAGAAGCTGGTAGCACTCTACCCCAAGGAAGGCACCTTCGTGCACGATCACCCATTCGCCATCCCCAACGCACCGTGGGTGACGGACGAGCAGCGCCGCGCGGCCGAAGTGTTCACCCAATACTTCCTGACGAAGGAGGTACAGCAGAAGGTGATGGAGGCCGGCTTCCGCCCGGCCAACAAGGACGTGCCGCTGGCCTACCCCATCAGCCCGGAGACCGGCGTGGACCCGAACCAGCCGAAGACGCTGTTGCCGGTGCCCGACCCGGCCGTCATCGCTGCGGTGCAGCAATCCTGGCAACTGGTGAAGAAGCAGGCAGACGTGATGTTGCTGATTGACACATCCGGCTCGATGCGCGACGAGGACAAGATCGGCCAGGCCCTGGAGGCCGCCCGAGTGTTCCTCGAAGATCAGGCCGGCAAGAACAACATCGGGCTGATGCGCTTCAGCAGCGACGTGGAGGTGATGGTGCCGCTCGGTGCGATGGAAAGCAACCGCGCCCAAATCCTGGCTGCGCTGGACACGATCGAAGCGCGCGGCAACACGTCGCTCTACGACGCGGTGATTGCCGCCGTCCAGAAATTGCAGGCCACCTCCGACCCGGAGCGCATCCAGGCCATCGTGCTGCTCTCGGACGGTCAGGATACGTCATCGCAGGCCAGCCTGAACCAGGCCGTGCGCGTGTTGCAGGAGGCGCGCAACAGCCGCACGCCGATCCTGGTGATCCCGGTAGCCTATGGCCGCGACGCCGATATCAACGCGCTCAACGCGATCGGCCGCGCCAGCGACACCAAGGTTCAATCGGGCGACCCGCAGAATATCAAGAAGCTGCTGGACACGATCAGCAGCTATTTCTGAGACGTTGTCCCGTACTTCGAACGAGCGGCTTTGCCAATCAACGTCCTTCACTGGTGTTTGAGCTGCAGGGGATTCATCCAGCTCAGTCCAGAGAATCGAGCGAAGTCGTTGTCGAATGAGTACAGCGTTGCGCCGTGTTCGATGGCAAGCGCAGCCAGGTGCACGTCGTTCACCAGATTGCCGGCAACCCCAGCTTCGGACAAGAGTCTACGAAGCACATCTCGGTGTTGTGGTGTCGGTTCGACAATCATTGCCACAGGTTGCGACAGCCAAAGGTCTACGATATCCAATGCTTGATCCGATGTGAGCGGCTGCTCGAATACAGCCGGGTGTGTGCTGATGCGGACAAAACTCAACAGGGATTGCCAAGCGAACGCAACCGTCTCTGCTCCTGTCAAACTCCGATCCAGCCACCCGTGCGCTTGAGTGTGAAGTGGCTCAGTTCGATTGATCGCATAGATCAATATGTTCGTGTCGACGAGCTTCATTTGCGAAGTGCTATCTTGCGGAGGATCTCTTCGTCTTCCAGGTCAGCAGCCAATTGATTCGCCTTGATCAGGTTCACACCAGGGCGGAAGCGCAAATCAAATGTGGGTGTGCGAAACCTCGCTTTACGGACGGGGGCTTTACCGCTCCTGCGCAAACCATCGCGCACAGCATTGTTCAGTGCCTCCTTGAAGCTGATGCCGCGCTCGCGCATGACTTTTCGGAGCAACGCCACAACATCCGGATCGAGTGTCACTGTTGTTCGCATGGCGGCATCTTAGCATCCCAATATTTGCTGTCAAGATGCTTCCGCCTGAGGCATCATGACAGCATAAGATCATAGCGTCAACGCCCGCTCGCACGCCTGCGCCAGTGTCATCGCTCGCCCGTCGGCCCACGCCTGATCGAATGCAACGGCGCTGAGTTGCGCGCGGCAGGCAGCGATGTCGTGCTCATATTCGGCAATGTCGGTTGGCGAAAGGAACGGCGGCCGCCCCTCGAAGTAGTGTTGCGCGGCGCTCAACAACATCGTCGCATGTTCGAGCCGGCCGCGCACGAGTGCGAGGCCGCCCATAGCCGCCACGCAGCGAGCCACCATGTCGTCCTTGTCCAGCCGCTGAAACGTGCCCAGCGCCTCGACCAGCAAATCCATCGCCTCGGATAACCGGCCTTCCTCGCGGCGCAGGCGAGCCAGATGGTGCAGCGCGAACGCCGCACCCGCCGCGCTGCCGACTTCGCGATGCAACGCGAGGGCGGTCCGCAGCGCTTCTTCTGCCGCAGCGAAGTCGCCGAGACAATAGCTCGCCTCCCCTATCTCCAGATAGCCCTGGGCAATGACGCCCTTCGCGCCGATGCGCCTGAAGCGCTCCATCCCATCGAGGTACAACGCCCGGCTGAGGGCATAGTCGCCGCGCAAATGCGCCAGCAAAGCCATCGCCCAGGTCACGTAGCCCAGGCCTTCGTCGTCGCCCACCTCGTGAAACAACGCGCGGCTCTCGGCCAGATAGCGGGCCGCGCGTTCAAAATCGCCTTCGCCCTCGCGGGCCATGTGTGCCAGGTCGAGCAGCGCCTGCGCGATGCCGCGCCTGTCATGCAGGGCGCGATAGAGCGCGAGCCCTTCCTCGAAACACTGCGCCGCTGCTTGACAGCCAACGCTTGAGTATCTCGCCCAGCCGAGCGCCATCAGCGCCTCTGCCAGGCCCTGTTCGTCGCCCAGGGCGCGATACAGCGCGACGCTTCCCTCGCCACAGCGGAGCGCAACATCCCGATCGTTCATCCGGCGCGCGATCCGCCCCAGCCAATGCAGCGCGCCGGCCTTCGCGGCGGCAGGCGCCGCATCGCCCGAGGACTTCAGCACAGTCTCCAGCCACTGCCGGCCTTCGCGCCATTGGCCGGTGATGTGCCACAGCGGGCCGAGCGCGACGCACAGGCGCAGCGCGGCCGGCGGGTCGTGCGTCATCTGCCATCCCAGCGCTGCGCGCAGGTTGCCCTGCTCGCACTCCAGACGGCGCAGCCACGGGATCGGCGCCGAGCTGTTCAAGCCCGGTTCGGCTTCGAGGGCGAGCGCGCTGTAGTGCTCGGCGTGCCGCCGCAGCGTCTCATGCAAGCCCTCCACGTGTAAGCGCTCCCATGCGAACTCGCGAATGGTCTCCAGCATGCCGAAGCGCGGCTCGCTGCCTTCGACTTCCGTTTCAACCAGCAAGTTCTTTTCGAGCAACGACGTCAGCGCATTCCACGTCGTCATGGCGGCGGAATCCTCGTCCGTGTGCTCGTTCGGATCGGTCATCACTTGCTCGACCGCCCGCAAATCGCACCCGCCGACGAATGCGCCGAGCCGGCAGAACATCCGCTGCTCTTCGGGGGTGAGGAGGTAATAGCTCCACGCAATGGCGTCGCGCAAGGTATGGTGGCGCGGCGAGTCGCCGGTAGCATCGGCGATGAGGCCGAGTCGCAGATGATCGCCTTCGCCGGCCAGGCGCGCGAGGAGCGCCTGCGGGGTCATCAGCTTGATGCGCGCCGCGACCAGCTCGATCGCCAGCGGCAGGCCGTCGAGCCGCTGACACAGCGCCTCGATCGCCGCCACGCTCTCGTCCGTCGGCTTGAAGCGCGAGTTGGCCGCCTGCGCGCGCGTGACGAACAGCGCCACGGCCGCCGCGCGCGTCAACGGCGCAATGGGGACGACGCCCTCGCCCGGCACATGCAAAGCCACGCGGCTGGTGACGAGCATGCTCAGGGATGGACAAGCGGCCAGCAACGCCTGCACCGAGCGCGCAGCCGGCAACACGTGCTCGAAGTTGTCGAGCACGATCAAGGCCGACTTGTCATACAGGCGCTCCTGCAACGCGCGATGCGTGACCTCTGACGCGTATGCGCCCGACGCCGGATCGAGCGCATCCAGGCTGCGGGCGATGGCCGAGACGATCAGGTCGGGATCGCGAATCGGAGCGAGGTCGACGAACGCGATGCCATCCTTGAAGGCAAGGGGCCGGCCCGCCGGGAAGGGGCCGTGCGCACAGCGCGTCGCGGCGTGCAGCGCCAGGAGCGTCTTGCCCACGCCGCCCGGCCCGGCCAGTGTCAGCAAGCGATCATCGTCCTGCGTCAACCGGCAATGAATGGCCTCGACCTCGTGATCGCGTCCGATCAAGGCCGGCAGATCGGCCGGCAGGGTGTTGGGGATCAGCCGGAGCTCACCTTCATTCGTTGTCTCCTGGCCGCGCGCGAAGGCGATGAAGGCTTCGCGCTCGGCTGCGGGGATGCGCAGCGCCGCTGCCAGTGCCTGGGCCACTTCCTTCGATGGCCGCCGCTGGCCGGTCTCTATCTTCTCGATGGTGATAACCGCGCAGGCGGCGCGCTTGGCCAGCTCTTGGCGCGTCAGATCGAGCGCCTTGCGCCGCTGCCGAAGCCATTCGCCGAAGGACGGTGAGCCGGTCATACGCACTCCCTCAACCGCTGTATGAGTAATTGTATGACCGCGCGTGTTTTCTTCGTTGCCGCGAGGCGCTTGAATGAGGGGCATTCACACGGAGGTAGCCATGTCAACCGAAGCGAATAAAGCCATCATGAAGCGATTCTGGGATGAACTGTTCACCCAGGGCAACACCAAGGTCGCGGATGAAATCGTTGGTCCCAACTATCTCAACCACGATCCCGCGCCCGGGGAGCAGCCAGGGAGGGCGGGACTGGCAGCATTTGTGGCGCAAATGCACAGCGCATTCCCCGACGGACGTTTCGACGTCGAACAATTCGTAGTCGAAGGCGACAAAGTCGTCACGCGCTGGCGCGCCACGGGCACGCAGCGCGGCGAGTTCATGGGCATCCCAGCCACGGGCAAGACCGTGAACATCACCGGAATAGCGATTCATCGCATCGCCGATGGGCTGATCGTCGAAAGCTGGAGCCACTGGGACACGATGGGGCTGCTGCAGCAGCTCAGCGCGCTGCCGCAGCTGGCGCCGCAGCCGGCGGCGCAGTGACACCGGCGCACGGGCATATTGATATGAGCCAACAGCAGAGTCCCAATCCTGCCGAGACATACGAGCAGTTCATCGTCCCGACGTTCTTCATCCCGTGGACGCCGGTGTTGCTCCGACACGCTATGCCTCGTTCCGGCGAGCGCACTCTGGATCTGGCCTGCGGCACCGGCATCGTGGCGCGGCACGTTGCGCCGCTCATCGGGCGCGAGGGAAGCATCGTCGCCGTTGACATCAACCCGGCCATGTTGGCGGTCGCACGCAGCCTGCCCGTGCCGGACGGCGCGGCGATCGAATGGCGAGAAGGGAACGCGATGACGCTGCCGCTACCGGACGGCGCGTTCGACCTGGTCCTGTGCCAGCAAGGCTTTCAGTTCTTCACGGATCGGCCGGCCGCCGCGCGTGAGACGCGGCGCGTGCTGGCGCCCGGCGGGCGCGCCGCCCTGAGCGTGTGGAAGGCGCTCGAGCATCACCCGTTCTACGCAGCCATGTTCGGAGCCATGGCGCACCGGCTCGGCGTCCCGGTTGCTACCCTCGCGCTGGCCTTCTCGTTGGGCGATGCGGGAGAACTTCAGGATGTGTTGAACGCGGCGGGGTTTCAGCGCGTCGAGATTGCGGCGGAGTCGCTCACCATTCGCTTCCCATCGCTGGATCGCTTCCTGGCGCTCTCGGTGCGCGGCGCCGCGGCTATCATCCCGGCGTTTGCGCAACTCGACGAGGCGGTGCGCGCGGCATTGGTCGAAGCCGTCGGCAGCGAGATCAAAGAAGACTTGGCCCTGCGCCGATACATCGAAGGGGATGCGGTGGTCATTCCCATGTCTGCTCACGTGGCGGTGGCGTATGCGTAACACTCGGCAATGAGTGTGAGATAAACCGGAGCAATCGTCTCGTGACCAACCAGCTTCGTTTTTTGATCGCTTTGACCGCAGCAGCGAGCGGCCTGGCGCTGATGGCCCAGCCGACACGCGTTGCTGCCTCCTGGCAAGTGGGACGGTCCGAAGCTGCGCTATTGCCCACTTCGCAAGCACAGGTCGCTGGAGTATTTCTTCCCACGCTGAGCAACGTCGCCAACCCGAGCCTCGCCGTTGATAGCGCGGGAGGCATTCACATGGCGTTCGAGCCGGTTAGCGGGTCCGCCAGTCATCGTATGCCCGTCCAGTATGGCTATTGCGCGGCAAACTGCATGCGCCGGGAAAGCTGGCGAGTGGCTGTTATCGGCGACGCCGGTCTGCCGGGCAGCGAAGTCCGCCTGGCGTTGACTGCCTCCGGCAAACCGCGACTGATGTGGTTCAGCCAGCCGGACTGGCGCAAGGATGGGGAGCACCTGTTTGCGAGCTGCGATCGCGCCTGCACCCAGGCAGCGAACTGGCGCGCCGTCACCGTGGCCACCGACAGCGTCGGCGAGGGAGAAGGCCGCTATTTCGCCCTGGACGCCGATGACAATCCGCACTTTCTGTACTCCAGCTCTCGGCCCGACCACCAAGGCGCTTTCCATCGCTACTGCCTGTCATTCTGTCTTTCGGCGCAAAACTGGCGCGAGCAGAAAATCAGCGACAACTATCTGCTTGGCGCGTTCTCACTGGCGTTCGATGCTCGCAATCGGCTGCGACTGGCGCTATCGGCGGAGCAGAACGGCCGCAAGGGCCTTGTCTTCGTCATCTGTGAGTCGGAGTGCAACACCATCGCCAATTGGAAGGTCACAGCGTTGATGCAACTGGGCAATGAGTACGACCTCAGCCTGCGCCTGGATGCCGCTGGGCGCCCGAGGTTGGCCGTCTATGCCGGCAATTCCGGCGTGAGCGGCGAGGAGAAACGCCTGCACTACCTCCAATGTGACAGCGATTGTCATCTCTTCACGAACTGGACGCGAAGCACCGTGGGCCTGGCGGAGGGTGAAGGCGGCAATCTGGATCTTCTCCTGGATGATCAGTCGCGCCCACACATGGTTGTGGCCGACAGCGCCTATCTGCCGAAACGAATCAGCCTTGTCACGTGCGGCAGCCTATGCAACACGCCACACCCGGTATGGCAACGACGCGAAATTGAAGGCGACGAGTCGGTCAGCGCCCGCCTGTGCAGCGTGGGCTACGCCTACATCGGCAAGCGTCCCGCGCTGGCCTGGCTTGGCGCCACTCGCCTGCTGGTCGCCCATGGCGTCGAGAACAAGTGTCTGGGGCATGACACGAGCATCCACCTCGTGCGGCTGACGGCGGCGAATTGACGTTCGCCTCGCCAAAGAAGAAGGTGAAGCAATGGAAGACGCGTTGACCCAGGCAGTTGCCACACCAGCGCAGGATGTGGCGACAGCACCTGCTCAGCGGCTGAATCCGTTCCTCTTCCCGACGGATACGAACATGCGCTTTGCCCTGCTCATCGTCGCCGTGCTGAGCGCCGGGCTGCTGGTCTTCCAGTCGTTATCCAACGCCGCTTCGCGCGCGATGTTCCGTGCCTTTGCGCTGAACTGTGGCTTTACCAAGGCATGCTGGCAGCCGTATGAAATACGGCAGGCAGCCTGGATGGCCCTGGGCACGCTCGGCGTCATGGCAGCCGGCGTGCTGCTGTATTGGCTTGTGCCCGCGTGGAAGATTCGGCGCGACAGGCTCGCGCCCATCACCCGCGAGGACGACGCAGCGCTATTCGATTACCTGCAACAACTTGCGCGCGAGGCGGGCCTTACCCATGCACCGATCTTCGTCTGGAACCCACTCGACCCGCGCGTTGGCGGCCAGGCGTTCGGGCGGCTGGGACGCTACTTTGTCGCGCTCACGGGCGGGCTGGCCACCCGATTCTACACCGACCGGCTGGCCATGCGCGCTGTACTGCTGCACGAGCTGGCGCACCTGAGAAACAAAGACGTGGATCGAACGTATCTTGCCCTGACGATCACCGCAGCATTCTTCGCGCTGGCCTTCGCGCCGTTTGTGCTCAGCCTGCTGGCTGAGGCCGATACCGCATTCGCCCTCAGCACGCTGTGGCGTGGCATGGCGCTGGCGTTGCTGGTCTACCTGACGTGCAACGCCATCCTGCGCGCCCGTGAGTATTACGCCGATCTACGTGCCGCAACGTGGGACGGCACAGATGCGAACGTCGCGCGCGTCATCAGCGGTATGCCCCGATCCACGCGCAGCGTATGGCGGCTGCAGCTCACCCACCCTGACCCACACCAGCGCCTGGCTGTGCTTCAGTCGCCAGACCGCCTCTTTCACGCCGGATTCTGGGAAGCCGCCGCTGCCGGGCTGGCCATCGGCGCGGCGTTCGCCAACGTGGCGGCCTGGCTGGCGCTGGCTTTGCCTGCCGCACAAGAACTGCTCGCCTATCCGCTGGCGGCGCTGGTTTTCGGCTCACTGCTGGCGATCATGCTCGGCGTGAACGTGTGGCGGGCTGCGTTCGGGCAAGCCCAGTTGGGAGGCGCCTGGCATGTCTTCGTGATCTTCGCGCTCGGCGCGGGGCTGGGCTTGTTCACGGGCCGCCTCCTGCTCTTCAGGTCTACCGCTTCGGACATCACGGCGAATGTGCAGGCGGGCATTGCCGCATTACTCATCCTCGTGATGCTCGCATTCGTGGGATGGCTGTCGGTATGCGCGGCGATCTGGCTCAGGGCCGTCCATTCGGAGCACGGATTGCATGTCACAATGGCGGGGGTGCTCATTGTTGCCGCAATCCTCCTGGTTGCGCTGTTGGGCGCAGCATTCTTCGTGGCTGACAACTTCGCACTATGGATGGATGTGCCGGCGCAGGTCTTCGAAGGGTTCAACAAGGTCATGCGGCGGCTCAATCTATGGTTACCGTTGGTTGGCCTGGCGCTCGTGTGCGTCGCGGCTGCCTGCGTCTTTCTTGAGCGACCTGATCGCCTACCGTGATGAACGCCATGCCACCGACCGAAGAAGATGAAGCGATCACCCGCCTGTCGCGCGAGTTCATTGCTCACACCGCCCCGCAGGAACTGCCGCTGTTTCGCGCGGTGAGCGAGATTTACCTCAACGACCCAGCCCGCCTGCGCAGCGGCGCTTCCCCAGGCGTTGACAAGATGTTGGGCTTCGGCAGCGGTGAGTTGCTCGACCTGATCACACCCATCGTGCTCGTCGTGGTCGGTGAAGTCGTGCGCTTCGCAGTGCGCGAGTTTGGCGCGGCGCTGAAGAAGCGCAATGCCAACGATTTGAACATCGCGCCGCTGAACCTGGCCGAAGCGCCGGCAGCCGCCGAGCGCAACATGGCGCGCGTGAGCGCCGAGCGAGCGCGCCTGCGCGACCTGATTGACGCCCATTTCAGCTTGAGCGAAATCGAAAACCTGTGCTTCGAGATCGGCGTGGACTTCGAGGGATTGAGCGGCGCGGGCAAGCTCGACAAGGCGAGGGAACTTGTGGCTTACTGCGCGCGCCAGGGGCGGCTGGTCAGCCTGATCGAAGCCTGCCAGCGGGCACGGCCATTCGTCGCATGGGCGCAATCAGGCGCCGGCGCCCTCACCGCCGAGCAATTGGCGCAGATCTACGAGGTGGCCTTGTTGCGCGCCCGCGACTTGAAGCTGGCAGACGCGCAGGCCGCACTGCTGGCCGGCGCGCTGATGGACAGCCTCGCGCGGTCAGCCGCCTGATCACGACCTTCCCACCACCGGCGGCACGAAGGCCAGCTCTTCGTCCGACTGCGGGCGCAGGAAGTCGAAGTCGCAGCCTTCGTCCGGTTGCAGCACGTGCTGTTGATACAAACGCGGATAGCCGCGCCGGTGCGGCGACCCCGGCGGCCGCCACACCGCGCGGCGGCGCGCCAACTCGTCCTCGTCCACCAGCACGTTGAGCGAGCGCGCCGGCACGTCCAACTCAATCAGGTCACCATCACGCACCAGCGCCAGCGGCCCGCCGACGGCCGACTCGGGCGCGACGTGCAGCACGACCGTGCCGTAGCTCGTGCCGCTCATGCGCGAATCGCTGATGCGCACCACGTCGCGCACGCCTTGCGCCAGCAGCTTCTTGGGGATGGGGATGCTGCCCCACTCCGGCAGCCCCGGCACGCCCACCGCGCCGGCGTTGCGCAGCACCAGCACCGTTTCTGGGGTAACGGGCAGGTCGGGCGAATCAATCCGCGCCAGCAGGTCGGCGTAATCCTCGAAGACGAGCGCCGGGCCGCGGTGCTGCTGCAAGTGCGGTGAAGCGGTGGTGGTGCGCAGGATCGCGCCGCGCGGGGCGAGGTTGCCACGCAGCACAGCCAGCGCGCCATCGGCTTGCAGGGGATGCGCACGCGGGCGAATCACGTTCGGGTCGCGATTGGCCGCGCCGGCGATGTTCTCACCGAGTGAACGGCCGGTCACGGTCAGCGCGTCGAGGTGCAGCAAATCGCGTATCTCGTTCATCAGCGCCGGCAGGCCGCCGGCTGCGTCGAAGTCGGGCATCAGCCGGTCGCCGCTCGGCTGCAGGTTGAGCAGGGTCGGCGTCGCCCGCGAGAGGGCGTCGAAGTCGTCCAGTGCGAGCGGCATGCGCAGCCGGCCGGCGATGGCGATCAGGTGGATGACGGCATTGGTGCTGCCGCCGATGGCGGCATGCACACGCAAGGCGTTCTCGAATGCGGCGCGGGTCATGATCTGGCGCGGGCGGATATCGCGCCGGACGAGTTCAACGATCTGGCGGCCGGTCGCCTCGGCGACGGCGATGCGTCGCGAGGCTGCTTGCCCTCGTAGGGGGTGCGCTTCGATGGACGACGCGCCGGGCAGCATCATGCCGAGCGCCTCGGAGATGGCGGCCATGGTCGAGGCGGTGCCCATGGTGTTGCACGTGCCCGCGCCGCCGGCGTAGGCCGCCTCGAGCGCGCGCCAATCCTCATCGCCGATCCTGCCGGCGCGGTATTCATCCCAGTACTTCCACAGCGATGTGCCGCTGCCCACCTCCTGCCCGCGCCATCGGCCGGTCGCCTTCGGGCCGGCGTTGAGCTGGATGGCCGGCAGGTTGGCGCTGGCTGCGCCCATCAGTTGCGCCGGCGTGGTCTTGTCGCAGCCGCACAGCAGCACGACGCCGTCAATTGGATAGGCGCGCAGCGTCTCCTCCAGCTCCATCGCCATCAGGTTGCGATACAGCATCGCGCTCGGCTTCATCAGCTCTTCGCCCAGCGAGATGGTGTTGAACTCGAGCGGCACGCCGCCCGCTGCGATCACGCCGCGCTTGACCGCGTCGGCAATCGCGCGCAGGCCGAGGTTGCAATTGTTCAGCTCGCTCCACGAGTTGGCAATGCCGATGATGGGCTTGCCGCGGGCCAGATCGGGATCCCAACCCACGACGCGCAGCACGGCTCGATTCTGCAAGCCCAGCTCATCGTCGCGGTCAAACCATTCGGCGCTGCGGAGGGAGGTCATACGGTGTATCGCATGCGTCAGGCGCTCCTCATCGCGCACGGCGCTTCGGTGGCTTCGACGCCTGGCGGCGCCGGCGAACGCGATAGGCCGCAGGTGGCTCCGCCAATTGCGCTCGGCTTTCGTAGATCGCGCCAAGAATATCGTCGCGCGTCAGGCGCACGTTCACCTTGCCGACGTCGAGCGGCGAAGCGTCGCGCGCCTGCGGCCTGACGACGAACGTCTGGCCATCACGCCTCTGAATGAGCACCTCACCTGTCTCCAATACCTGGGCCAACAGCCGCGCCAGGTTCTGGCGAGCCTCGGAGTAGGTGTAGACGATCATCATTTCACCTCCAGAATTGGGATTTCCAGCGCGTGCGCGATTTGGACAAGCCTGTTATCCAACCAGGGACATCATGGCCCCGGCGCGAGCGCGCCGATTGTCCCGCCATCGCTGCCGGCGCCGACCGCGGGCGAACCAGCCCGCAGCCGGAAGTCACCCTGCTCCGGCGCGACGAACTGCGGATCGGCCTCCACCGCCGCTTCGCCGGCGAAGCCGAAGACGTTGGCATAGTCGTTGGGCGGCCAGCCAACGCGAATCGGGAAGGTCACGCGATCCGTGTCATGGAACAGGTTGTGATGCACGCTGATCCGGCGGGATTGCAGCGCGCGTTCGCCGTCGCCGTCGCCGTCGTACTTCAGCCAGTGATCGCTGTAGCCGATCTGAAAGCCGCGATTGGCGCTGAGGATGTTGTCGCGGATCTCCACATCTTCGAGGTTGGCGCTGTAGAGGTAGATCCCGCCGGTGATCCAGAAGTAACCGGTGGATGAGGCGGGGCCGTGACCGTTGTGGTGAAGGGTGTTGTTGTAGATGCGGATATCGCTGCGCGGGCCATCGCCGCCCCAGCGCGCGAAGAGAATGCCCGTGCCCAGGTTGTCGTACAGCAGGTTGTGGTGGAAGCGCACATTGCGCAGCGCCTCGCCGCCTTCGACCGAAATCGCGAAGCCGGCGCCCCGGCAGTTGCGCACCACGTTCTCGTAAATCTCGATGTCCTCCAGTTTGCCGAACCACGCATCCACATACAGCCCCTGCCGGTCGGCCCGCTCGACCAGGTTGTGATGCACTTTGCCGTGGCGGCTGACTTCCTTCACGTCAATGCCTTCTTTGTCCACGTCGTAGACGTGGTTGTAGGCCACTTCGAAGTGAGCCGCGCCGCCGATGCTGATGGCTTCATGGGGCGCTTCGCTCTGGCGGGTGTTGCCGGTCGGCAGCATGTCGAACGTGTTGGCGCGAGTGACCGTGTTGCTCAACACGCGAATGTATTCCGTGCCCCTGGCGTCGTGGTTCGTGTCCCAGACCGAGATGCCCGACGAGTACGTGTTCTCGGTGTGGTTGCCGATGATGTCCACGTATGAGCTATCGCGCACTGAGATGCCTGCGCCGCGCGAGTTGCGCACATGCAGATCTTCGACGCGCACGTATTGCACGGCGTGCACCTGGAAGGCGCCGTTGTCGTGCGAGAAGCGCATGCCGATCTTCGGCGCGCCGCGGTCAATGGCCGCAGCGTCAATCACCGCCTTCTCGCCTGGATAGCTTTTGAAGGTGATCCAGGCCTGGGGTGTGCCGCTGTTGATGACCAGGACCGGCACCTCGAGCTTGTAAATGCCGCCGCGGATGAGCACCACGTCGCCGGCGCGCGCAGCCGCAGCCGCCTTGTTGACCGTCAGCCACGGCCGCGCCTGTGTGCCGGGGTTGCCATCGTCTCCATCCGGTGCGACATAGAAGATGTTTGCCGGGGTTGCATCTGCGCTCGTCACGAACCCCAATTGTTTAGGCTGGCGCGGCGGCGGCGGGGCACAAGCCGTCAGCATGACGATGGCGATCAGCGGGCAGAGGAGGAAGAGATGTTTCATGACAAAGTCTGTATTCCTGAACTTATCGGTCGGAGCGCGCTGCTCGCTCCAACGAGGTCAGCGTGAAGATCGAGTACGGCGGCACGTACGCGTCAATGCCGTTGAACGGCCAGTTCGGCCCACGCACAGGCACGTCGCCGATGCGATGGCAGTTTTCGCCTTCGCTAGTGCGGTAATATGCCACGCTGCCTTTCAACATTGCGTCGTCGAATCCATCCAGCCAGGCGTTGAGATACAGCGCCTCGCCGGTCGTGTTCATGCCCACCAGCGAGACCTGATCGCGCGCATCATTCGCGAACGCGAGGACGCGCAGACCTGGCGCCTCGCTCACCGACTCCACCCGTTGCCAGCCCGGCAGCGCGAAGCGAAAGATTTGCTTCAGCGGGTGATAGCGTTTCTTCGGCGTGTGGACGCGCAGGCCCGTCCGCAGCAGGCCGTAGATCGTCCAGGCCTCGTCATGGTCGTGGTAGTTGTCGTAGGCATCCCAGGCCATCGCGCCGTTGAAGCTGGCCTCGAGCAGGTCGAACAGCCGCGATGCCATCTTCCAGGCGACGTACCATTCCTTCTCGCCGCTCTGATCGAGGTCGCCAAACTCGCTCATCCACAATCGCGCTTGCGGAAAGGCTTGGGCGACCGCCGATACCTCAGCGAACTGCTGCGGCAAGAGATCGCTGTAGGTATGCATGCCGAAGACGCCGATGCGCGAAGCCAGGTGCGGGAGCGCGACGATGGCTTTCAGATAGTCCGTGCCGAAGCGACCCTGCTCGGCCACGACCAGCTTGATGTGATCCAGACCTTTTGCGCTGAGCTTTTGATCAAGCAGCGCGATGACTTGTGCGAACGCTTCCGGTGACACTCGCGGCCCTTCCGGCGGGCCAAGGTCGGTCTCGTTGAGCGGGCCGAACAGGGTGAATTTGAGGTTCTCACGTTTGACCGCCCACTCAACCAGCGAGACGAGCATGTCGCAGAAGCGGTCGTGATCGGCCAACGTCTGTCCATCCTCGGCCAGCATCCAGCGCGGCGCGTTGCCGCTGCAGGTGAGATATGGCTCGATGCCACGTTCGTTCAGCCAGCGGATCATGGCCCAGCCACTGCGCGCGGTGGGGCCAGTGTAGACGCGCTCGAGGTGCGAGGGATCAAGCGCCGCGGGACCGAGGCGGCCATCTTCATCAATCCAATCGCTCTTGCCAAAGATGTCCACACGATACAGCCGCGCGCCGAGGTCGTCGTGCAGCAGCCGCATCGTCGGGATGAGCTTGCCGTCATTCCAGTACTTCGAGTTGATGTTGACGCCGAAGCCGTCAATCGTCTGATGCGCGCGCGAGGCATCTACGCGCACACGGGCCATCGAGCCGGGGGAATTCATATGGCCGCGCTGGCGGCACCGTCCACGTAGAGCGCGCTGCCGGTGACGCCGGATGATTCGTCGGAGGCGAGGAACAGCACGCAGTAAGCCACTTCGCGCGTGGTGGCCATGCGGCCGGTGGGCTGTTGCTGCTTGATCAGCGCCGACAGCCTCTCTTCGCCCATCTGTTCCAGCAGGTGCAGGTTCATGGGCGTGTCCACCCAGCCGGGGCAGATGGCGTTGCAACGGATGTTCTTCTCGGCGTACGACACGGCGATGGCCTTGGTCAAGCCGATCACCGCTGCCTTGGACGACGTGTAGGCCTCATAGCCCGGCTCGGTCAGCGTGGCCATCACCGACGAGGTGTTGATGATGCTGCCGCCGCCCTGCACCAGCATCGCGGGGATGACGGCCTTGCACATCAAGAACATGCCCTTGACGTTGACGGCCATCACGTCGTCCCAGGTCTGCTCGGCGAAGTCGAGCAGCTCGCCGTGCGGCATGATGCCGGCGTTGTTGAAGACGACGTCAATCCGGCCGTGCTCGCGCAGCGCGTTCTCGACGACGCGCTCGATGTCGGCGGCCTTCGACACATCGGCCCGTACGGCCAGGGCGGTCGTCCCCTCGGGCAGGAGCGCCTGCGTCGCGGTCAGCCCGTCGAGGTCACGATCCACCAGCACCAGCTTCGCGCCATGCTCGGCGAACA
>JAIMBB010000010.1 GCA_023511655.1 Anaerolineae bacterium | reverse complement strand
CCATGTGTGGACGATTGATGAGTTGCTACGCTTCACACCCAGGCGGATTTAGCTCCACGCTATTTTGTGGTGCTACCATTGTAGGCGGGGCGGGCGCAAAAACAAATCGTCTCGCGATTGTCCATCCGGGCGATGCATTGTTGCAACCAGCCTGCGTGTCGCCGGGAGGGCGGCGCAGCTACACTATTGCTCGGCGTGACCAGCGCGATCGAAAGATGCGTTTTTCAGAAGAAGGGAAGAACGCGTCTCTTCAGCATCTAGGCTTCCCTGCGCGCGACCGTCAAGCGCGCTCACGCCGAATGCGCTGGGGGAAATGGGCCACCCGCCACAGTCGCCCGCCGGGCTGGGCGACCGTCGGGGTGGGAATCACGACCGATCCGACCGGCTAGCCGGTCGTCGGTCACAAGGTAACGGGAGGGAATCCAAATGGCTACCAAGAATCAACCAGCTTCGACCGAACGTTATTACTATGCCGATGGGCGAAAGGTGCCGCTGAACGTGTCGGCGCGCTTCCTGGCCATCCGCGGGGCCGGCGAAGGGTCAACCGCGCGAAGCGTGGCGGCCGGCATTGCCGAGCGGCTGTCCACCATGTCCGCGCCGGCCCAGGTGCTGGAAGTGCCGGAGTACTCGCTCACAGTGATCGCGTTGCCGCCGACGACCGCCGGCGCAGCAGTGGCGAAGGCCGGCGAGGCCGGCCTGGAGACGCTGCGCGCGATGGTCGCTGCCGAGCCCGGGGTCACCACCGGGCCACAGGTGTACGAGCCGGCCACCGAAGACGCCGAAGTAGCGCTCGTCCCGGTCGGCGAAATCCTGGTCAAGTTCAAGGCCGACGCCGGCAAAGAAGCCCAGCGCAAGCTGCTGGACAAATACAACCTGGAGGTCAAGCAGCATGACTATCCAGAGCCGGGCGTGGACCTGGTGGTGGCGAAGGGCGATCTGGACATCCTGGGGATCGCGAACGCACTGCAGGAGAACGCGCTGGTGGAGTTCGCTCAGCCGAACTTCGTGCACCTTGCCCCTCGCCTGGGCGAGGCGCTGATGAACGGCGTATCCATGCGCGCGCCGCAAACGATGGAAGCGTTCGACCGTGCCGCACTCCCGTCAACGGAGGCCGAAGGCGCACTCACCGGCCCGGCTACGCCATCCGACCCCGGGTTCGCCTCGCAGTGGAACCTGAAGAAGATCAAGGCGCCCGAGGCGTGGGAGATCTCGCCCGGCAGCCCGGGCATCTCCATCGCCATCCTCGACGAGGGCTGCGACATGACGCACGAGGATATCGTGTATAAGCTGCCCGGCTACGATGCTTTCGCCGGCGACGACAACCCACAGCCCGACGGCAACGACGCGCACGGCACGGCTTGTGCCGGCGTCGCCGCGATGCCGATCAACGGGAAGGGGGGCGTCGGCGTCGCGCCCGGCTGCAAGATCGTAGGGATTCGCATCGCCAAGGGAGTCGGCGGTGGATTCTGGAGCACCACCGACGCCAAGGTGGCCGACGGGATCTACAAGGCCGTGCAGGCGCCACGCAGCGCCGACGTGTTGTCGAACTCCTACAGCGTCTCGCCCAGCACCGTGGTCACCAACGCATTCAAGTACGCTCAGACCCACGGACGGGGCGGCAAAGGATGCCCCATCGCCGCGGCGGCGGGCAACAGCAACGCGCCGCCGGTGATCTACCCTGCTCGCCTGTCCCCCACCATCCCCGGCTTCATGGCCGTCAGCGCCACCAACGAATGGGACCAGCGCAAGAGCAAGACCAGCCTGGACGGCGAGACGTGGTGGGGTTCGAGCTATGGGCCGGAGGTGGACTGCGCCGCACCCGGCGTGCACATCTACGCACCCGACATCACCGGCGCGGCCGGCTACAGCAGCGGCAAGTACGTCTCCAACTTCAACGGCACCTCCTCGGCCACGCCTCACGTGGCCGGCCTGATGGCCTTGATCCTGTCGGTAGATCCGGGGTTGCGCTCATGGGAAGTGGAAGAGATCATCAAGCTGACGGCCGATGACCTCGGCCCGGCCGGGCGCGATCCGGAGTTCGGCTTCGGTCGCATCAACTGCCGGCGCGCGCTGGAGGCGGCCTCGAAGATCTGGTACGCCATCACGGTCAACCCGGTCTTCCTGGGCGCCGGCAAAGAGTGCTTCATGCGGATCAACGTGCGCATGTATAACCCCGGCATCAACACCGTGCGGCTGGACGCGCTGACGGTCACTTCGCACAACCCCGCCTGGACGGCGGAGATCGATCGCTTCGAATACCGCCCGAACCCGGGCAACGTGTTGGCGCCGCGCACCAATCAGGATGTGCAGTTCAACGGCATCCTGCTGAAGGCCAACGGCAACCAGTCCTCGTGGAGCTACCGCTGGGCGCTCAACTGGAGCTACACCTTCTGGCGACCGAGCGCACCCGGCTTGCCGCTCACAGCAGCGGCCAGCGCCGATGAATCATCCGGCGTGCGCGTGACCACCGGCGCGGTGAAAGGCAGCCATGACGGCGCAACGCCGGCCGGCGCCGAAGCGAGGGCGAGCAGACATCTGGCCCCGCTGTCCGAGGATCAACAGGGCGACTCGATCACCGTGGACCGCCAGACGCGTCAGATCACCATCGTCGTGCGCTGAGGCCTGGACCGTTTCGGGCGCAACAGTCCGAGCGTTCAGAAGGAGGCGGCACAACAGCCAAGCTACTGACGTGGAGAGGAGCCGGTCGCGATGACCGGCTCTTCGTTCGCGTCGGCTTCGCCGGCGGGCTGCGGTCGGGCAGCCTGGGGTTGAGGTTCGTCCAAATGCAACCACGCGGTTTGTTGCTCGCGCTTGCGCGCTTCGCGTTCCATCTCCGCCACGATGCGAGCGACTTCCTCGAACGCGGCGCGCTGCTTGCGATACAAGTCGCTCTCGCTCATCACCAGCTTGCGGGCTACGTCGCGCACCTTCATGTTTTGCATGATCTTCAACTCGAGGATGTTGTAGAGCATCCACTCCGCGGCGGTGAAGCTGCGCGTGCCATCCGGCTTTAGGCGCTCCATCGCTTCGGCCAACACGCGCCGCAGGGCCTTGGTGGCGTTGCCGTTTTCTTGTTTCATCGCTTCGCTTACCACGCGCAGGTTGAGCAAGGGAGACTCGGCGAGCTTGGGACCGCCCCAATACTGGCTGAGCGCATCGCGCACCAGTTGGGTGAAGTCGTCATGATTATCCACCGGGATGCGCTCGAAATCGGCGACGGTGGGCGCAGCAGGGTTGCGCGTGCCGGCCATGCGCCGCTGCATGTCATCCGCCTCCGGCACCAGCCGCTCCAGGGCTTCGAACGCGCGGCGTTGCTTGGCGGCATCTTCCAATGCACGAGCGGCCTGCGCCACCAGCACCGCGACGCCCTCGCGTTCCTCATCGCTCAGATCCGGCTCGGCAGTGCGGGCGGCCAACCCCATCACCCCCAACACCTCGCGCACATCCTGAGAGCGCAGCGGGATCAGCCAATAACCACCCCACACGATGAAGTCATTTTCGGCTTCGAACGCCCGACGAGCCGGCTTACCTTCGACGGCTGCATCGTTTGCGCCGTTGAGCGTTCGCGCCGGCCGAAGCGCCGACGCCGAACGCACGGCATCGGGTGGGACGGGCAGCGCGCCGTTCGAGCCATCCGGCGTAAAGTTGCCGATGATCACGTTAATCGGCACGGCGCAGGCCTCGTCGTCCGCCAGACAAGTGGTGACGAACGCCGTCCGCGCTCGCAGCAGGTCGCACAAGGCAGCCAGGATGTTCTCCAGATACTGGGTGAGGTCCGAGGTAGTCATCAGGCGAGCGCTGAATTGCTGTAAGCGACGCACCTCCTCGGCATCGTCGCCGGCGATCAGGCGATCAAGCGTCGGCTGCACCATGTCAATGAACCACTGCACCATCAGGATGATCGTGGCCGACGCGACCAGGCCGATGAAGATGCCGGGCAGATCCAGCCACCGTTCCACACGAGTACTGAGCACGAGCGCAGTGATGACCGCAGCAGCAGTCAGCGGGCCACGGATGAGGTACTTCACCATGCGCCGTTTGATGACGCGGTCCGGCGCGCTGGCGCCGAAGTAGGCGACGGTGTAACCCATGAACGTGATGGCAGCGCCGACGCCCATGTTCACGAGCAGGATGCCGATCCACGGCACCAGGAGTGGGAAGACGGCCGGCCAGCCGACCGGCAGCAAATACGGGAACATGCCGACGGCCGGCGCGGCAAACGCCAGGGCGAAGTAGGTCATGCGCCGCTTGCTTGTGGCGGTCAGCGACCGCCTGCGCGCCTCGAACACGTTGTAGGTCGCCCAGGCGACGCTGCCGAAGTAATACAACGTGAACAGATAGAACAGTGGACCTGGCGTCAGGTGCGTCAACCCCTCGGTGGAGACGCCGGGCGTCGCGATGAGCGGGGTGACCAACACCAGGAAGAACGTCGCCGCGCCGATCCCGTAGCTGATGCGGATGGCGAGCCGGCGCAAGGGCGAACTCTCGCCGGTCGCGCGCAACAACGAGTCCGATAAGGCCAGCGAGGCCGCCGGAATACACGCGACGCCAATCCACTGCAGGCGCAGCCACAGCTCCGCGCTGTCGGCTCGCGGGTCAAGCTCCGACACCTGCGCCAGCAAGTCACCCAGATACATCCCGATCACACAGGCCAACACTATGGCATAGTCGCGCGCGATCGGGCTGCGCCGGTTGTACAGGCCGATGTAGATCACCAGCGCAAAGGCCGTGACGAGAATGCCGGTGACCGTGATCCGATTGAGTAGTTGAACGGCGCCCAACACGGCGCCTGTGAATGCATCCATGACGGTTAGGTCAACTCAGTCATCTGATTCTATATGCGAAGAACAGGGCAATATCGTGACCCGCGTAGTAATTATCCGCGTACCCACTAAAACGCATTCCCCGCGTCTGACAGAACCTGGTAGCCGGGTAATTCTTGGTCTGCAGGCTCAGGGTGATGCTATGCAGGCCGTCAGCTTTGGCCTGGGCGATGGCTGTGCGCAGGAGCTGTGTGCCAATGCCTTTGCGCCGCATATGGGGCGCGACAGCGAAAGCCGGAATCCAGCCCGTGTTATGCCATGGCAAAAGCGCCATACCGATGTAGCCATGAATTTCATAGCCCGTAGGCGCCTGCATCACCCACAGATAATCGCACCGATGCAGACAGCGCTTGAGCACATGTGGCTCGTAGGGCGATGGCGTTTGAATCTGGCGCGGCAATTGCACCAACCGGAAGGTCACAGCCTGTTCGCCGGTCCCATTCTGCCCGCCCATCTGCCAGACGTGATCGGTGGTATAGCTGTGGTCGAGCGCGAGGATGGCCTCCAGATCGGAGAGTTCGGCAGGACGAATGCGCATGGTCAGGCGATTCTGATCTGAACGCTGCAATAAATCCCCGTATCCTGCCCAGCGGCGTCCACCAAAGACAGCCTGAGGGTATAGACGCCGGGTGGAAAGAGGGAGGCATCGAACCTGGGCATCAGCACGCCGTCCTTGATGGCGTTGTAGTTCTCCCACAGGAATGCCCATCCGGGGATGTTGGGGCGAAGGATTTCAAGCTTATAGCGACCGACACCGCCGGGGAAGTCCGCCGTGCCGCGCACGACGTAGATGCCGGACACGGTCTCGCCGGCGACCGGGCTGTCAATGCGAGCGGCAGCGTGTGGACAATCCGCAACCAGCACCCCGCCACCTGCCGCTGGAGCCGGTGCGGTCTCCGTCGGCGTTGGAGGCGGCGCGAGCGTCGGTTGGGGTTGGGCGGTGGCCACGATCCCGACGGTGGGCGTCGCTGTGGCGATCACGATGGCCGGCAATTGCGCCTGAGGCGGTAGCTGCGTTGGCGTCGGCGGCAGGGCTGCGGTCGCCGTCGGCTGGAAGACGGGAGACGACGTTTCGGTCGGTACAGCCACCGGTGCGAGCGTCGGAAGCGGAGCGCCGGGATCAACCGTCACGACCGCGGCAACCGCTTCGACAGGCGCAACCGTCGCCTGGGATACAGCCGTCATCTGCAGCGCAGCGTTGGACAAATCCGCGGTAGGCACCGGCGCGGGCTCGACAGTATTCACCTCTATCATTGGCGTAATGACGAGCGGGTTGTTGGCTACACCGGACGGTGTATCAGGCGCGACGTTCGTCACCACCCAGATCACCAGGCCGATGATGGCGCACAGTCCAGCTTTCACCCAGGCACTGACCGCGCTAGCGATGATGGTGCTGCGTTCCAGCCTGAAGACCGCACGGCGCAGCTCGCGCAGCGAACTCAGGCCGGTGAACAGGAAGGCTGCGCAACAGATGCCAGCAACCGCAATCAGCACCAGTCGTATTTCAATCAACAGGCGAAGAATTACTTCCATCGGTCGCGAGAATCCGGAAGCTGTGGGTAGAGTCTATTGATCCCGGTTCTCCACCCTCGGCCCGGCTCATGCCATGTGCGGCAACACGCCGCGAATGACCGCGAACATCTTAGGGGCAATCTGCGTGCCCGCCTGCATTACTTCCTCGTGCGAGGGCGGCTCGCCTTCGTCGGCACTCAGGCGGGCCACGTTGGTGATGCCGCTGAGGCCGAGCACGCGCATGCCAGCGTGTCGCGCCACCACCACCTCATGCACGGTAGACATGCCGACGGCATCTGCGCCAATCGAGCGCAGGAAACGCAACTCGGCCGGCGTCTCGAAGTTCGGACCCGCCACCCCGGCATAGACGCCCTGGCGCAGCTCGATACCCGCCGCGTGCGCAGCGTGTAACGCGTGCGCGCGCAGCTCAAGATCGTACGCCGTGGTCATCTCCGGGAAGCGCGGACCAAACGCTTCCAGGTTGGGCCCGATCAACGGGTTATGGCCGGCCAGGCCGACGAAGTTGATGTGATCGGTGATCAACATCACGTCGGCGACTTTGAAAGCGCGATTGATGCCGCCGGCCGCGTTGGTGATGATCATGCCGGTCGCACCCATGGCGCGCGCCACCCGCACCGGCAAGGTGACCTGCCACAGAGCATGCCCCTCGTAGAAATGCATGCGCCCCTGCATCACAGCGACCGGCACACCAAACAACGTGCCGATCACGAATTGGCCCTCGTGACCCTGCACGGTGGCACGAGGAAAGCCAGGGATGTCAGCGTAGGGCACGCGCGTAGCCGCGCTGACCTCGTCGGCCAGCGCGCCCAGGCCACTGCCCAAAATGATCAACACGCGCCAGGGGCGTGCATCAAGGCGGCGCAGGTAGGCCGCTGCAGCCTGGATATGTTCGTAGTCCGCCGATGTGGAAGCTGTCGCCGTCGTCATCAGTCGCATGTGACTATAGCGCGTCAGACCCGGCGATGCAACCGGCTAGATCTACGGATTGATGGGCACGAGTTTGTTTTCTTTATCTGCGCGGGGCCGATACATCTGCGTTGTGGCAAGATTGGCGTGACCGAGCCACTCTTGCACACGCCGGATGTCTTCCCCATTGTTCAGCATGTGGGCTGCCCGCGAATGGCGCAGCGTATGCGGCGTGAGCTCACCTTCGATGCCGGCTGTTTGGGCATGTTGGCGCGTGAGCTGCCAAACGGCCTGGCGAGTCAACTTGCTGCCCAAGGGGTTGACGAACACGAAGTCGGTGTCGGCATTGTTCACCATGTCGCCGCGCGCGTTATCGAGATAGGCACGCAAGGCAGCCGCCGCCTGTGGGGTAAGCGGCACGGTGCGCTGGCGCGTGCCACGACCGGCGCATCGGATGGTGTTGGTCTCGAAGTCCACGTCGCTCAGCCGGAGGGCGATGGCTTCGGATACGCGCATGCCGGTGGCATAGATCACCTCGAGCAACGCGCGGTCACGCAACGAACGCGGCGGCGGCATCTTCGACGCACTTTCGAACAGACGATTCACTTCTTCCTCGCTCAGCAAACGCGGCGTGCGCTTCTCCACTTTCGGAGAGCGCAATCGCAGCGTCGGGTCTTCCATCACCAGTTCGCGCTGACTGAGCCAGTGAAAGAAAGTCTTCAGTGCGGCGACTTTGCGAGCGATGGTCGAAGCCGTGTAGTTTTGCTCCGTGAGTCGTTGAACGTAAGCCCCTACCGTATTGGTCGTTACGTTTGACCAGGCCGCATCCTCAGGCAGTACTGTGCTCAGATAGGTGGCGAATTGGGTAAGGTCGTTGCGATAAGCCATGACCGTATTGGCCGAGGCACCTTTCGTTTGAAGCGAGTCCAGGAATTCGTTAACCGTGCTGCGCCATTCCATAAGTGGTCACCCGGACGTGATTATACAGGACGCCATCGGCAGCCCCGTTCCACGGGTGCGTTCACCAATAGGGGCAAGAACCTCCCGCAGGCTGCTCGTCCAAGTCGTGACAGCCAGCAAAAACCTGCGGGAGGTTGTCCCTGCCCCCGTGTGTGAACGCACCCCGTTCCACCAGCATTGCATCGTTTGAGAACCGACGACTCGGCTTGAGTAGAACCAACTCGCCGCCCACATCCTCAACGCATGCTGAGCCGCCTGCCATCGCTCACATATGCCACCTCTCGGACGTCCTTCAGGTTGATCACGCGGATGCGCGGATCGAGCCTCGGTGGGACGCCCCTTGCCTCGGCCCAAACGACCCAGCGTGGATTGGCATCGTTCAACCCCATTGCGTCAGCTTTGGACGGGCCGAGAAAGATCAACGTTTGTTCAGGGACATAGGCAATCGCATGGTGATCGCCGATCAGGTCAACGGCAATTGCCCCATGGATCACGCGAGCGCCAATGGTCTGTCTGCCATCTCGCTCTGGGGAGCGCATTTCAACTACGAGGGAGACATCGGCGTCGAGCACGAATGAAGTGCCGACCGAAGCCGTCATCACGCGCGTGACATTTGATTCGACCACCTCTCGCCACTCCGCCAGGGAATCCCCCTGCTCATCGGCATCAGCAGGCACGATCAGCGTCCCGATGCGATAGCGATGCAGCAACGGCAGCGCATCCCTGCGACGACGTTCGCTCCGCTGCGGCAGGATCAACAGCTCGATTTCGCGATCCCAGACCGGCGCGAAGCGGCTAAGGATCGCAGCGACATCGCCGGTTCCGACGAACACGGCTTGCTTGCCCGATGGCGACTGGATGATGGCGCTGCTGCCGACGAAGATCATGTGTAGTCGGCCATCCGGCCGCTGAAACCAATACACGCCGCCCAGCATCAGGGCGATGAAGGCAAGGCCCAGCACGGTTATCGTCCCGATGCGAGATCGGAGCAGATCGGCGACGGCGCGCCTGGTAGGAGCCGGCTGGAGCAGGAAGAGGGTGAGCGCGAAAAGCACGGCGTAGTATGCCAACACTGCTGGCGTGTCGAAACCGTATACCGGCACCGACGCAGCCTGGAAGCTCCCTAACCTCTCGATGATCCAAATGGTTGCGGTGAGAAAAGCGTAGGCCGGCAACGCAACGACGGCACCGACGGCGGGCGGCATAAAGAGCGCAATAAACGCCGCCAGCCCACCCAGGATCATGATCGGCGGCTGCAACGGCAAGATAAACACATTGGTCAGCAACGCCACGTTCGAGAACTGGTTGTAGACGGCGAGGATGAGCGGTAGCGTGGTCAGTTGGGCCGCCAGCGTCACCAACGCGCCATCGAGGATCAACAGGATCACTTTTTGGGCATGCTCGTTGCGGAGGCGCATTTGCACCCACGCCCGCGCCGGACCGGAAAAGCGGTCGGCATACAGCACCAGGCCGAGCGTGGCCATGAAGCTGAGCTGGAAGCCGACGTCGAACAAGGTATGCGGATTGGCGACCAACATGAGTAGCGCCGCCGCGCACAACGTGTTTAGCGTGAAGCCCCTGCGCCAGAACAACGCGCCGAACAGCCCAATGCCCGCCATGAGGGCGGCACGCACCACCGACGCCGATGCCCCAACGAACACGGTGTAGATCGCAATCGCCGGCATGGCGAACAACGCCGCCCGGCGCGCGTTAAGCGCCCGGCTGAGCAAAGGAATCACCAGCGCGATGACGATGCTGACGTTGAAACCGGAGATGGCGACGATGTGCGACGTGCCTGTGCGACGAAAGTCGTCTTTCAAGTCTTCGGGGATGGCGTTGTCGTCGCCGATCAGGATGCCGTTCAGCAACGCCGATTCCGGCATGGGCAACATGCGCTGCACGGTGCGACGAACGGCGTCTTTGAATTCCAGCAGGCGGGCATAGAGCGGGTTGCCCTCGCCTCGGCCGATGCGAACCAGCTCGCGCGGCTGCGGCATCCACGAGAACACGCCCTGCCGGGCCAGGTACTCTCGGTAATCGAACGCGCTCATGCGCGGCGGCGCATCGAGCAGACCATCGGCGCGCACCACATCGCCGTATTGCCAGCGCACCGTGTAGGTCTGAGGCGTGAAACGGATGAGCACCAGATCATCGAGCTGGTCGTCTGATCCCTCCGCGCTAAGCAGGCGCTGCGGGCGCACGCGCAGGTTGGTATGGGTGGGGCGCACATCTGGCTCTTCGACGATCACCCCTTCCAGCGTAATGCGCTGGCCGTTGTAGCGGGCAATCGAGTGGGCACCGGGCAATGGGGCGCTGAGGGTATAGCGCAAAACGCCGCAGGCGACCAGCATGCAGAATGCCGCCGACCAGACGCTCTCTGAGGAACCGCTCAGCCGCCAGGCACCAACGGTAGCCAGCAGGCCGACGGCAACCGCCGCAGCCGCCAGCCAGAGCGACACGGAGAACTGCGAGGCGAACCAGATGCCGGCAGCGACCGCGAGCGCAATCAGGAGGAAGGGCGAACTGCGCATCACCCCATGCCTGAAGTGTAGCCGCTGCCGGGCTGGCCGTCATTCATCAGAAGAATCGCTTGATGATCCCCAATGCTCCCTGCTTCCACGGCACGCGGTGCGAGACGCCGGACTGGTTGGCGAACTTCTCGTAGTTTTGCAGATACCACTGATAGTTCCTCAGCAACGCGTCCTTGTTGGAATACTTGGGCCGGAAACCGAGCACACGCTCGGCCTTTTCGATGGAGACGAACGAATCTTTGGAGATGGTTTCGTAGACCCACTTGTAGAGCGGCGAGAGCCTGAACGCTTCCAGCACGCGCAAGCCCCAGATCATCGGCGCAGCAGGGAAGGGCCTGACCTTCTTGCCGTGGCCGGCGTAGTCGAGCACGGCCTGAAAGTCCTCGGCCACCGTGCCGAACTCCTTGGCGCCGATGTTGAACGTGTCATTGGTCCGCTCGCACGGCAGAGTGGCACACAGATAGATCGCGTCGCATAGATCCTCCACGTCCAGGTACTGGTAACGGTTCTTGCCGCTGCCAAGCACCGGAAAGCCGCGCCCATCCTTCGCCCAGTCGTAGAGCAAGGCAAACACGCCCAGGCGTTCCGGCCCGATGAACGACTTGGGGCGAATGATCGGAATGCACATGCCTTTCTCCCGATATTCGAGGCAGATGCGCTCGGCTTCGATCTTCGCCTCGCCATACGGTCCGACTCCGTGCAGCTCGTCATCTTCATACAGCGGATGATGATCGGGAATGCCATAGACCGCCGTGGACGAGATATGGATCAGCCGTTGCACGCCGGCCTGATATGCCGCTTCCACAACGTTGCGCGTGCCTACGATGTCGGTGGTGTAGATATCCTCTCTGGGATATAGGGGCAGGGCAGCAGCGGTGTGGACGACGATGTTCACTCCGGGCATGGCGCGATCCAATGCAGCGCGGTCGCGGATGTCGGCCTTGAAGAAGGTAATGCGCTCACGCTCTGGATAGTCGAAGTCCGCGATGTCGTAACAGGCCACCGCGTGCCCGCGGTTCAACAGGTAACGGGTGAGGTTGATGCCGAGGAATCCGGAGCCGCCGGTGATCAAATATCTCATAGCCACCTCCAGCTCGCCCCATCGCTGGCCACACAGGGATATACCTTCGGCTGCCGGCCGGTGCGCTGTGGATAGTCGCGCTCGATGGCCTGCGTCAGCTCGCCCACCCGTCCATCCTCCACCAATGCAATCGCGCAGCCGCCGAAACCTGCACCGGTCATGCGAGCACCATGCACCCCAGGCACGCTTCGCGCGATGTCCACGACGGCGTCCAGCTCTTTACTGCTGACCTGATACAGGTCGCGCAGGCTATCGTGCGAATGGTTCATCAGCCGGCCGAAAGTAGCCACATCGCCTGCGCGCAGCGCAGCCACTGCATCGAGCACGCGTTGGTTTTCATGGATCACGTGCGCGGCGCGCTGCGCAATCAGGTTGGGCAGCTCGCTTCGCCTGCGCTCAAATGTCTCGACCGATACATCTCGCAACGCCCGCACCCCGAATGCGTGAGCCGCGTGTTCGCACTGGGCGCGGCGCTCGTTATAGGCGCTGGCCGCCAGGCTGCGCGGCGCATCGGTATCCACGACCAGCACCGTCACACCACGCGGCACCGGCACCAATGCGTAATCCAGCGAGCGACAATCAATAAACAAGGCATGGCCAGCTTTGCCAAGCGAGGAGATGAATTGATCCATGATGCCGCAGTTCACACCGACGAATTCGTTTTCGGCGCGCTGGGCAAGCCTGGCCGCTTGCACACCATCCAGATTCGGCGATGATGGCCCACCCGCGCCGGCAGCAGCGAACGCCATGACGGTGGCCATCTCGATCGCCGCCGACGACGACAATCCGCTGCCGATGGGCACCTCACCGTGGATGACGCCGTCGAAGCCGGACAGGGCCAAGCCGGCTTGCTGTAGCACGTCGGCGACTCCGCGCACATAGTTGCTCCACGTATTTGTGCTCGCCTTCTCGATGTGGTCGAGCGAGAACAGCGCTTCAGCGCCGAAGTTGGTGGAATGCAGCCGCACAGCGCGATCGTCTCTGGGTGCACCGACGATCGTCACGTCGCGGTCAATGGCCATCGGCAGCACGAAACCATCGTTGTAGTCGGTATGTTCACCGATCAGGTTCACACGACCAGGCGCGCGGGCGATGAAGGCCGGACGACGGCCAAACGCTTGCTCGAAGCGCGCAATGAGTTCTGCAACGTTCATAGTGGCCCAAGAGTTTAACAAAACAAAAGCCGGGGCTCAGCACTGAGCCCCGGCTTTCAGCCCTTGGCGGCTTACACCAAGTGTCAGGGAACGAACAGCGTGACGTTATTCAAAATGGCCGCCAGCGAGGCGATGACGAACATCACGCCGACGACCATCAGAAACACGCCGATGAAGCGCACAAAAAGCCACGTATCTTGGGGGCCGAAGGCCTCGTTGATGCGGCCCGCCAGCGGCATGCTCAACGCCTTGTCCTGGGGCAACAACAGCGTGGCAAAACCACACACGAAGAGCAGCCCGGCTACGGCCAATCCGATGAACGGGCTCCAGACCTGGAAAGTGCTCATAAGACCTCCTGAGTAAATGAATGAATGAATCCTATGCACGCGAATGTTGTGCGGGAACCCGGCTCTCAACTTCTGAAATCCTCCGTCGCGCCGAATCGTTGGCGCGTGCAGGCTTGGGAACCTGGATCCTCGACCGCATCTACGCATATAAATTGTACTCCCGCCGGACGTTATGCGTAAGCACGGGGGCGTTCACGCACGGGGGCATTCTATTGCAGGGAACAGGCAAGTGCAGCCTGCAGGAGGTTCTTGCCCTATTCGTGAACGCACCCTAAACACAGCAATCGGCCACATTTGCCATACAATCCGACGAAATCGCCACGTTCACAGGAGGAACGCACAAGTCCCATGAACCGTTCAGCGCTCGTCTCCTTTTCGGCCACCCTCGCAGCCGCCGCGCTCGTCGCGGGGTGCGCTGCTCCCGCCTCGCTGCCGACTGCACCGGCGCCGGCCGCCGGCCCGGCGACGACCGGCGGCAAAAGCATCATCATCGCCAAGGTCGAAGAACCGGAGACCCTCAATCCCTACATCACCCAGCTCGTCACCAGCATAGACGTGTTGTCGGGCGTGATGGAAGGGTTGATGGACTTCGACACGAACCAGGTACTGCGGCCACAACTGGCCGAGTCCTACAGCATCTCGGATGACGGGCTGACCTATACCTTCAAACTACGCCGAGGCGTGAAGTGGCACGACGGCCAGCCATTCGGCGCAGCCGATGTGGTGGCGACCTGGAAGATCATCATGAACCCCGACTTCGCCGCCTTCAGCCAGCTCGGCTGGGACAAGATCGCCGAGATCGAGACGCCGGACGACCACACGGTGGTCATGAAGACGAGCGAACGTTACGCCCCCTTCCTCTCGTATGTTGCTACGACTTTCATCAGCCCCAAACACCTGATTGATAAGGGTGTGGACGCGTTCAAGCAGGAGTTCGGTCGCCGGCCCATCGGCACCGGCCCGTATAAATTCACCCGCTGGGAGACCGGCCAGTTCATCGAGCTGGAGAAGTTCGCGGACTATTGGGCCGGCGCGCCGAAACTGGACAAGGTCATCATCAAGATCGTCCCCGACGACAACACGCTGATGGTGCAGCTCACCACGGGTGAAGTCCAGCTAACCGATGCGGTCAGCGCGGCGCGCATCGAAGAAGCGCGCCGATTGCCGAACAGCGTCGTGCTCACCCGCAACGGGCTGGAGTGGACGCACATGGATCTGAAGAACATCGGCTTCTTGATGGACAAGCGCGTGCGTCAGGCGCTGGATTACGCCACGCCCAAACAGCAGATCATAGACCGGCTGTTGGGCGGACTGGCCACCATCAGCATCGGCGATCAAGCGCCCGGCACGCCGTATTTCAACCCCAACATCAAACCACGTCCCTACGATCTGGAGGCAGCGGCCAGGTTACTGGAAGAAGCCGGCTTCAAGAAAAGCGCCCAGGGCATCCTGGAAAAGGACGGACAGCCATTCGTGATCGAGCACTGGATCGTAGCCGGCGACCAGCTCAACAAGCAGATCCAGCAGGTCATCGCCGCCAGTTGGCGCCAGCTTGGCATTGATGTGCAGGAGCGAGAGGAGGACATCAAGACGATCTGGGGTCCAAACGGCTATCAGTTCACCCAAGCCATGACGGCCGCCTTGTATTCCTGGACCAACGCCAATGACCCCGACGACATGTTCTACTGGCATTCGTCGCAAATTCCACCCGACCCGACCGGCACCGGCGGCAACCTGCCGGCTTATTTCAATCAATACGAACAGCAAGCCAAAATTGACGAGCTGACCGCCGCCGGCGCTGCCGAGGTTAATCCAGAGAAGCGCAAGCAGATCTACTGGCAGATTCAGGAACTGCTGTTCGAGGAGACGCCGGTGATCTTCATGTACTGGCCACAACGCATCTACGTCGCTCCCAGGAACCTGACCGGCTTCAACCCCAACACGTTCAACTTCCTGTTGTGGGATGTGGAGAAGTGGGATTTTGAGAATTGAGAATTGGGAATTGAAAGTGAAAGTGGAGAAGCATGACGACGTACTTCGCCCGTCGCATCCTGGGCGCTATCCCGTTGCTGATCGGGATCTCGCTGGTGTCGTTCATCTTCCTGCACGCGATGCCCGGCGGGCCAGATGCGTTGCTGGCGCGCAACAGCCGCATGACGGCCGAGCAACTGGCCAATGTGCGACGCAGCCTTGGCCTCGATCAGCCCCTACCGGTGCAATACGCGCGCTGGTTCGGCAACATCCTGCGTGGTGATTTCGGCCTGTCGTTCACGCAGTTCCGGCCGGTGAGCCAGATCATCGGCGAACGCATCCCGCACACTTTGCGCTTGGTCATCCCGGCCATCTTGCTCTCGATCGCGCTGGCGCTGGCCGGCGGCATTCTCTCCGCAGTGTGGCGCTACAGCCCGGCCGACCACATCATCAGCGGGCTGTCGTTCCTCGGGCTGGCCATGCCGGTGTTCTGGTTTGGCCTGATGTTGCAATTGCTGTTTTCGGTGCAACTGGGCTGGCTGCCCAGCGCCGATATGACCAGCGGCGACGGCAGCCTGATCGCCGGCGTCAAACATCTGATCATGCCGGTGCTCACGCTGGCCATCGGCACAGTGGCCGGCTGGAGTCGCTACATCCGCGCTTCGACGCTGGAGGTGGCCGGACAGGACTTCGTACGCACGGCGCGGGCCAAAGGCCTGTCCGAGCGGCTGGTGATCGCGCGCCACACGTTGCGCAATGCGCTCATTCCCTTCGTGACGGTGGTCGCGATTGACATCCCCTTCTTTCTCACCGGCGCCGTCGTCACCGAGACGATCTTCAGTTGGCCGGGCCTGGGGCGATTGTTCTTCGATGCTCTGCGCTCGCGCGACTATCCTGTGTTGATGGGGCTGCTGGTATATGCCGCCATCCTCATCGTCGTCTTCAACATCATTGCCGACCTGATCTATGCCTGGCTCGACCCGCGCATCAAGTATCGCTGACGCGCCGCGCCTGCCGGCCCTTGAGGACACGGCAAGGATACAGCCGGCGCCGTCGGTCGGCTACGCGCGCCTGATCTGGCGGCAGTTCATCGCCCACCGGCCGGCGGTGATCGGCGCGATCATCCTGACAACATTCGTGCTGCTGGCTGTCTTCGTGCCCCTGCTTTCGCCCTACAGCCCGAGCGAACCTGATCTGTTCAACCAGCTTGCTCCACCCTCGCTACAACATCCACTCGGCACCGACCCGCTCGGGCGCGACGTACTCACCCGGCTGCTGTATGGCGCGCGCATCTCGCTCACCGTCGGCGTGCTGTCGTCGCTCATCGCCGCTGCGATTGGAGTGATCCTTGGCGCAGTTGCCGGCTACTATGGCGGCTGGGTGGATAACGCCTTGATGCGGCTGGTGGATCTGCTGTTGGCCTTCCCAGCCATCTTCCTGTTGCTGATTCTGTTCGCCACGATTCAGCGCTCGTTGACCATCGTGATCCTGTTCCTCGGCTTGTTCGGCTGGTTGTATCTGGCGCGCGTGGTGCGCGGCGAGATTTTGTCGTTGAGGGAGCGCGACTTCATCTTTGCCGCGCACGCCCTGGGCGCGAGCAACTGGCAGTTGATCACACGCCATCTGGTGCCGAACGTGATGGGCGCGATCATCGTCACCTTCACACTCGACGTGGCGCTCAATATGCTGGCCGAGGGCACACTAAGCTTCCTCGGCTTCGGCGTGCCGGATTCGACCCCAAGCTGGGGCAACATGCTGAACGGCGCGGCCAGCTACTACACCCGCGCGCCATTGCTCACCATTGCCCCTGGCCTGGCCATCACGCTGGCCGTGCTGGCGGTGAACTTCATCGGCGACGGCCTGCGAGACGCGCTCGACCCGCATGTGCGGCATGTATAATGTCGGCCTGCGTCCAGGCTAACGGTCCCTGCGCAGTAGGCATCACAGATGCATCACAGAGAGCTGGCGGCCGGTGCGAGCCAGCGTTGCCTGTGAAGCCGAATTGGAAGGGACGACGACGGAGACGTTCGGCAGCCTGACGCAGGAAGAGTGGGTGCGCACAGGCGCGTCATGCGCAAGCGCATCAACTGAGGTGGCACCACGAGCGCAGCGAATCACGCGCCCGTCCTCAGATTCCAAGACGGAGTTTGAGGACGGGCGTTTTGCTTGTAACACCAGATCGCGAGGAACCATGACTAACAACATCGTATTCTCCGGCATTCAGCCAACCGGCGATATGCACATTGGCAACTACTTCGGTGCTGTCGTGAACTACGTGCGCCTGCAGAACACCGGTGCATATCGGACCATCTATTGCGTCGTGGACTTGCACGCCATGACCACGCCGTACGATCCTGCCACCTTGCGCAGGAACACTGAACAGATGTTCATTGATTTGCTGGCGTGCGGGCTGGACCCGGACAAGTCCATCGTGTTCGTGCAATCCATGGTGCCTGAACATACCGAGTTGGCCTGGATCTTCGGTTGTGTGTGTTCCTACGGCGACCTGACGCGCCAAACCCAGTTCAAAGAGAAGAGCGAACAGCTCGAAGGCAAACAGGACGCCTTCATTTCGGCCGGTCTGTTCACCTACCCAGTGCTGCAGGCAGCCGACATCTTGCTCTACCATGCGGCCAACGTGCCGGTCGGCCAGGATCAGAAACAGCACCTGGAGCTGTCGCGTTCGATCGCCAATCGCTTCAACACGCAGTTCGGCGAATACTTCCCGGAGCCGGAGATGCTCGCCACCGAGACGCCCAAGATCCTCTCACTCAGCGAGCCAACCAAGAAGATGAGCAAGAGCCTGGGCCCGAAGTCCTACGTCGGCCTGTTCGAGGATGAGAAAACCGTGCGCAGCAAAGTGCGCTCGGCCGTGACCGACGCCGGCGAAGCAAGCACGCCTATGGGCGAAGGCGCACGCAACCTGCTTGGCCTGCTGCGCGCGTGCGGCAAGCATGAGCAAGCCGCCGCGTTCGAGGAGGAGTATGCATCGGGCAACCGGCGCTACGCACCACTGAAGGAGGCCGTCGCCGATGCGTTGGTGGAACTGACGAGCGATTTACGCGCGCGCCGCGCCGAGATCGGCGCCGACCGCGAACGCGTCAGGCGTCTGATGCGCGAAGGCGCGGAGAAGGCACGCGCGATCGCCCGCGCCACCATGAAAGACGTGCGGCGGCTGACGGGGCTGCCAGGCCACGAATGATTCGCCGCAGGGCGTTGAGTTTTCAGGGTCGAGCCGCGACTTGTGCGTTGACCACGCCGGACGCTGTGGGCGCATGCCTCAGCACCCGGCGTGGTTCGCGCAAACTACCTGTTCGTGATCGCTCCGCGCTGCGTGACCGGCGCGGCCTGGCCTGCGAAGCGCCGCGCAGCGACGATCTGCCCATCCTTCAGGAACGGCTCGGCGAAGGCCCGTAACTGGGTGCCATCCTCAGACAGGATCGGCTCGGCCGAGTATTGCGGTAAGTAGATGCGCCGCATCTTGTTTGTGCGATTCGGCCCGCTGCGATGGAAGCACACGCTGGAGAAAACGGCGATGCTGCCCGCCGGGACGATGACCGGGATGCCCGGATCGTCGCCGAAGTAGCCGATCAGATCGTTCGTGCCTTCCTCGCGCGAATGCTTTACCATCTCGCGCACGCCGGCCCGCGAATAGGGCAGCAGATAGACCGTGCCATTCTCCTCATTCACATCATCCAGCGTGCACCAACAGGTGAGATAAGGCTTGTGCGGATAGCCCACGTAGCCGGAGTCTTGATGCCAGCCGAATTTCATCCCCCGTTCGGCCGCCTTGACCACGTATTGCTCATGAAAGAGATAGGCCGTATCGCCCAGCGTGGCGCGGCAAATCTCGGCCATCAGGTCGCTGAAGATGAAATCGGCAATGTATGGGCTTTCCTTGTAACGGTTGGAGATGAAGTAGCGGCTGTTGCGATGGTTGATGCCGATCACATCCTTGCCCTGCCGATCCATCTCGTCCTCGATCATCTTGATGTAGCGCGTGCATTCTGAGCGCAGCATCTCCAGATGATGTTCCGGAATCACCCGTTCGAGGACGAAATAGCCCTCATCACGATATTGCTTGACCTGTTCGTCGGTAATCTGAACCATACTTGCTCCTGTGCGCGAATCAGTTTGAAGGCCCGCAGCGCGAACGTCAACCGAAGGATGTTCCGGCGCCGGCGCTGCAGTGGATTATTCACGCGCATCGCCGCGCCGCTTCTCACATCTGGCGAAAGAGTTATCATTTCTTGCGCTGCTATCATGAAGGAGCGGCTGACGATCCTGGACGGCTACGACGGCGCCGCGTGGCTCCATCGCAACAGCGGATACATTCATCCGCCGCACCACCACGACGAGCTGGAAATCAACCTGGTCGTTGGAGGCACGGCCAGCTATCTGTTGGCCAACGCGCGCTACGATTTGCGGTGCGACACACAGATCTGGTTCTTCCCGGCGCAGGATCACGTGTTGCTCAACGCCTCGCCTGATTTCACGATGTGGATCGTGGTGTTTCGCCCGGCGCTGGTCGAGCGCCTGTGCACCGGCGACGAGACGCGCATCTTGCGCGAGCCGGATCCACCCGGCCGGTTTTGCCGACGCTTGAGCCGATCTCGCGCAGCCTGGCTGTGCGCGTTGCTGACCGAGCTGGCAGACGATTACGGCGCCGACGCAGCGCGGTTCAATGCCGGGCTGGCCTATGCGTTGCTCTCGGCCTGGCGCGCCCACCTCGAAGCGCCGGACGTTCGCGGTCGGGATGTGCACCCGGCCGTCGAAGCCGCCGCACACGCGCTCCGCCACGAGGATCCCAACCATCCCTGGACGCTCGACGCGCTGGGGCGGCACTGCGGCGTCAGCCCATCGCACCTAAGCCGGCTGTTCGTGCGACATACTGGCGTCACCATCGTCGAGTTCCGCAACCGCCGGCGCATCGAGCGGTTCCTGGCTCTGTATGGCAGCGGCCATCGCCACGATCTGCTGAGCGCAGCGCTGGCCTCGGGGTTTGGATCGTATGCTCAGTTCCATCGGGTGTTCCGCCGGATCATGGGGTGCAGCCCGGCCGAGTATCGCCGCCAAGTGCATCGAGAGCTTTGAGTTTTGAGTTACATTTACCTACCAAATCAAAACTCGAAAATCCAATACTCAAGCCTATGCTCATCGCCGCTATTGACCAGGGCACCACCAGCACGCGCTGCATCCTCTTCGATCACCAGGGACAGGCAATTGCCACCGCCCAGGAGGAGCATCGCCAAATTTACCCACAGCCCGGCTGGGTGGAGCACGACCCAGTTGAGATCTGGACGCGCGCGCAGAGCGTATTCGCCGGCGCGCTCGCCCGGGCCGGCGTCACTCCCGCCGACATCGCCGCCATCGGCATCACCAACCAGCGCGAGACCACCGTGATATGGGAAAGGGCCACCGGCCGGCCCATCCACAACGCCATCGTCTGGCAAGACACGCGCACCGCCGGCATCTGCGCCGCGCTGGCCAGGGACGGCGGACAGGACCGCTATCGCCCGCGCACCGGCCTGCCGCTGGCGACCTATTTCTCCGGCCCCAAGATCAAGTGGTTGCTCGACCACCTGCCCGACGCACGCCGGCGCGCCCAAGACGGCGAGCTGTTGTTCGGCACCATAGACACCTGGCTGATCTGGAACGCCACCGGCCAGCACGTCACCGACGTGACCAACGCCAGCCGCACCCTGCTGATGAACCTGGCGACGCTGGACTGGGACGAGGACATCCTGCGCGACCTGGACATCCCGCGCGCCATGCTCCCCCGCATCGCCTCCTCAGCCGAGGTATACGGCCGGACCCGCGACGGCGTGCCGGTGGCCGGCGACATGGGCGACCAGCACGCGGCGCTGTTCGGCCAGACCTGCTTTGCACCCGGCGAGGCCAAAAACACCTACGGCACCGGCTGTTTCATGCTGATGAACACCGGTCAGACGCCCGTCCAGTCGCGCAACGGGCTGCTCACGACCATGGGCTACAAGATCGGCTACGCCCGACCAGTCTACGCACTGGAAGGCTCGATCGCCGTAACCGGCGCGTTGGTGCAATGGCTGCGCGATAACCTCGGCCTGATCGCAAAATCCGAGGACGTGGAAACGCTCGCCCGCAGCGTGGAGGATAACGGTGGCATCTATTTCGTGCCGGCGTTCAGCGGCCTATACGCCCCCTACTGGAAGGACAACGCGCGGGGCGTGATCGTCGGCTTGACGCGCTACGTGAACAGAGGCCACTTCGCGCGCGCTGCGCTCGAAGCGACGGCCTACCAGACGCGCGAGGTGCTCGACGCGATGAACCGCGACATCGCCCAGGCGATGGAGACAGGAGGGGCGGGGGACGCTCTCCAATCTCCAATCGCCACCCTGCGATCGCTCAAAGTGGACGGGGGCATGGTGCGCAACGAGCTGCTGATGCAGTTCCAGGCCGACATCCTCGACGTACCGGTCATCCGCCCACGGGTGAGTGAGACGACCGCGCTGGGGGCGGCCTATGCGGCCGGCCTGGCCGTGGGTTACTGGTCGGACATCGAAGACCTGCGCAAAAATTGGACGGCCGACAAAACGTGGGAACCGCGCATGGACGATGCCACGCGCAACAGGCTTTACCGCGGCTGGCAGAAGGCCGTGACGCGCGCGTTCGACTGGGTGGAGTGACTATCGGCTCACCACCGGCAGCCACACCCGATTCAACGTCACGCCGGCTTCGAGCACGATCAGCGGCGGTCCTGCCACCTGGCAGATGCCCTCAGGGTGGTTCCAACGAAAGTTTTGCGCCGGCCGCAGATCGAGCACGAACCGGCCATCCGCCGCACCGAGCAGCGCGGCATCGCCGTGCTGCGTCACGACCGTCGCCTGAGCGGCGCCGGCCGGCAGGCTCACCCGTTGCGGCGCCGGGCTGATGTTCCAGATCACGGTAGTGCGGCCCTGCGGGTGATAGAACGCCGCCGTGCGCACGGCCGCGTCGTTCAACAAGCCCGGGGCAGCCAGGGCGATCTGCGCCGGGATGTGCTGTGCCGCCACCCGCATCGCCGAGAACGACGGCCTCGGCGAACCGTCGTTGCGCAACAACCCCCACGGTTGCGGATCATCGGCAAAGGGGTCAATGGCCCGAAAGTAGTAGTAGCGCTGTGCACCGTTCGAGAGCGCATAGGCCAGATTGGTCAGGTAAAACGAAGACAATTCGTCGGGCAATGCGTAGCCGTCGTTCCGCGGCACATCCCACACGCGGATACCGCTCTCGGTGATCCACACCGGTTTGTCGCCGACGCGAGGCCGCCAGAAGAAAGTCCGCAAATACGCCAGCTCGTCGAAGGGGCTGCAGTGTCCGCCGTCGTACAGGTGAAAGCCGATCACGTCGTGGTAGAAGGCGTTGGCGGCCGCTTCGGGCAAGTCGCGCAGCGCTTTGAACAGCGCGTCTATGCGTTCGATGTTCACGCCGCGAAACAAGCCGCCCAGCACCACCGTCGTCGAGGGGTCGGCCGATTTGGCCGCTTGATAGGCGACCTGCAGCAACCGGGCGTATAGAGGCATCGGCGCCGGCCAGAATTCGCTCAGGTTCGGCTCGTTCCACACCTCCCAGGCGCGCACCCGGTCTTTGTAGCGCGTCACGACCTGATGGACGAACTGCCCCCAATAGTTCTCCGGGTCGTCCCAGGGCCGCTCGAGGTGGCGCGGCAAGTAGTAGGTGCCGCCGGCCAGGGCCGGGTCGCGCGCCCACCCCGGCGCGCCGATCAACACCCCCAGCGTTTCTATTTCAGCCACTGCTGCGTCGGCCAGGACGGCGTCGTAGGCCGCAGTGACCGTCGTCGTGAACGGCCCAGGCATCGGTTGCAGACGAAACCAATCGAAAGTGATGCGGTCGTGTCGGGCGCCGGCGGCACGCATATCGGCATACGCCCGCGTGCCGGGCGCTTTGTAATAGTTGGCGAAGTTTGTCCCCAGGCGCGGGTGCTGATCCACCGGCGCAAGCATGAGCGGCCCGCGCAGCCCAGCCGATGGTGCGAAGACCTGTTGCGGAAAGGGATTGAGCTGCTCAGGAGGCGCCAGATCGTTAACAGTCGGCAGCGGAGCCGAACGGCCAAGCGCCGGACCGGCCGAAGACGAGGCAGCGGCGATGAGCAATACAGCGACGAGTAGAATGCGCAAAGTCACGATGAGCAGCTCTCAGCCCGGCGCTGGAAACGCCGCGCCGCATTTTACAGTGCTGAACGATCGTTACCGGCTGTTGGCCACGCTGGCCGCCGGCGGCATGGCGACGGTTTACAAAGGACAGGACACATTGTTGAATCGTCTGGTCGCGATCAAGCTGCTGCGCGACCGATATGCCGGCGATCCCCAGTTCGTGCAGCGCTTTCGCCAGGAAGCGCAAGCCGCCGCCAACCTCAATCATCCCAACATCGTCACCGTCTACGACGTGGGGCGCGATGTGGTGGCCGGGCGCGAGCGCCATTACCTGGTGATGGAGCTGGTGGACGGCCAGGACCTGAAACAGGCCATCCGCGGACGCGCGGCCACCGGCCACCCCTTCTCCATCGAAGAAGCAGTGGATGTAGCGCGCCAGGTCTGCGAGGCCGTCGGCTATGCGCACCGACGCGGGCTGGTGCATTGCGACCTCAAGCCGCAGAACGTCGTGCTCACCACCGATGGGCGCGCCAAGGTCACCGATTTCGGCATCGCGCGCGCCTACACCAGCATGCTCAACACCGGCGAACGGGCCGAGGTGGTGTGGGGCTCGCCCCAATACTACGCGCTTGAACAGGCCGCGGGCGCAGCGCCGACGCCTGCCAGCGACGTATACAGCATCGGCGTGATGCTGTACGAGATGCTGGCCGGCCGCTTGCCGTTCGAAGCGAGCGAGCCGCTGCAACTGGCGCACATGCACCTGACGATGCCCCCGCCGCCACTGCACGCGCTGAATCCGAACGTCACGCTGCAACTGGAAGGCATCGTCATGCGCGCCCTGGCGAAGGATCCCGCCCAACGCTACCGCGATGCCGACCAGTTCGCCCGCGCGTTATCGGCCTACGCGTTGCAGGGCAAGGAACACACGCTGGTGAACATGCCGGCGGCCATGCCGCCTCCCAACGCGCCCGTCATCCCTCGCCCTGCGCCGCAGCCGGCTGGCGTCACCCCGCCCACAAGCGCATCGAACGTCGTGCCAGGCCAGGAGGCGGCGATTACCCCACCGCGCCAGGCAGCCGCCATTCAGGGCGGGCCAGACCTGCTACTGTGGTTGCTCGCCGCTATCGCCTTCCTGTGCGTGCTCGGGTTGATCCCCCTCTACGTGTTGGTTTATCAGGCTTATCAGGCACCGCCCGCGCCTCCTGCACCGACCGCCGCGTCACCTGACGCGAGTCCGGCCTTGCCCATCACCAACCCGAACGGCAACATACGAATCAAAGTGCCGTCCCTGGTCGGCAAAACCGTGGAGGAAGCGACGCGCGAGCTGGCCCCGCTCGGCCTGAGCATCCGCGTGGTTCAGGAGCGGTCGGACGCCGCTGCTCCCCCGGCCGTCGTGCTCGAGCAGCTTCCGCCGGCCGACGCGCTGGCCGATCCGGGGGCGATCGTCGAGGTGGTGGTGAACAAAGGCATCGAGATGCGCGATGTGCCCGGCGACCTGATCGGCCGGCTACTGGATGACTCGATCACTCAGGCGTTGAGCGGATTCGGTTGGAACGTGGTCATCACCGAGGCGCTGGATTTCTCGCCGCAGGGCACCATCCTCGCCTCGCAGCCGCCCGGCGGGAGCAAGCTGGCGGTGAGCGAAACGCTCACTCTCACCGTGAGCAGCGGCGGCCGCATCGCGCTCAACGTGGACATGTCGCCAGTTGTGCTGGAATCGGTGACGCTGCCGCGGGCGTCGTATCTGCCCGGCCAGACCGTGCAGTTTCGGGTGAAGTGGCGGGCCACCCAGCCGGTGGGGCGCGACTACAACGTGGGCTGGTATCTGTTCACCCCCGACAAGACCGGTGTGCTGGCGCAGGGAGAAGACCGCGCGCCTCGACACAATGGCCTGCCGGCTCCCACATCCATCTGGATCAGCGGCACTGTAGTCGAGGACACCTATGCGCTGCGCATCCCGGATAACCTGCTGCCCGGCTCATATCCCCTGGTGATCGGCATGTATTCCGGCGCAGAGCGGTTGCGGGTCGTCAATCCCGGCAATGCGACCGCGCTAAACAATCTGGTGGTGCTCCACCTCATTGCGGTGCAGTAGCAGCGACGCGGTCTGCCGTCTTTGGGCCGCGCCTGCAACTTATTTCAACGTCAATCGTATCCTCGGAGTAGCATGTTGACGCTGGCTATCGAACGAACAGCCGTGATCACCAGCAGCGGGTCGAAATCGTCACCCACCACGCCGGCCAACGCCATCGCGAGCGCACTCTCGAGCGCACTTGCGGGAGACGATCGCGAACGCGTACTCGTCCAGGCCGTGCTGGCCGGCGACAGGGAAGCCTTCCGGCCGCTGGTCGAGGCGCACCAAACGCGGGTCTACAACCTCGCCCTGCGCATGCTCGGCAACGCGCACGAGGCGGAGGACGCAGCGCAAGATGCCTTCCTGCAAGCCTACGCCCGTCTGAAGAGCTACAGGCCGGAGTGGCGCTTCCAGACGTGGATCATGGCGATCGCCTCGAATCTGTGCATTGACCGATTGCGCCGCCGCAGGCTCGAACCGATCGCTTTCGCCGATGCGACCCAGCGCGACGACGACATCGAGTTCATCAGCCGCGAACCGCAGCCGGATGCCGCCCTCGCGCGCAAGCAGCGCGACGAGGCGATCCGGGCCATGCTGCTCGAATTGCCGGCCGAGGACCGCAGCATGGTCGTCATGTTCTATTTCAACGACATGAGCTACGAGGAAATCGCCCAGGCGACGAACACCACCGTCAGCGCGGTCAAGTCGCGGCTGTTCCGCGCCCGTCAGAAAATGGCTAAATCCCGGTGGACGGAGGCGCTATGAACGTGGAAGAGCTGATGATGCAGGCGTTGGATGGCACGATCGGCCCGATCAACCGCGCCAGGCTGGAGGCCTACTTTGCCGAGCACCCCGACGAGCGCGCCGGATTCGAGCGCATGCTGGCAATGGACGCCGCGCTGCGCGGGGCGCCCCTCGCCGCGCCGCCGAGCGGGTTCGCGCAGGCTGTCGTTGCTCGCGCGCGCCACGTTCCCCTGATCAGGCCGCTCAAGCGCCGCTATGTCATCACCCTGGCTGTGACGAACTGTGCGCTGGCCGCCCTGGTGTGGGCATTCGTTGGCATCGCCCTCACCAGCGTCCTGGCGATCCTGTCGCAGCAGCCCTTGCTCCAACCGCTCGTCGCGTTCACGCGTGGGATAACGATCTATACCGCCGACACGCTCAATGTGCTGACGCTGACCGTTCGCTCATTCATCATGCAACCCTTGGTTTGGCTGATGGCGTTAACGTCAACGGCCCTGGCAGCGGCCTGGCTAGGCATCATGATCAAAGTGCTGGTGCCGGCCCGCCGGCTGGCATGAGCGCAACTTCGCGACGACCGGCACGTAAGGATCAGCGGAGGCAGTGCTATGAAAATCGTCACTAAGATTTCGACCGGGCTGACGGCGGGCCTTTTGCTCGCGCTGATGGCTATTCTGCCGGCCTCTGCACAAACGCCCACGCCGCCGACGCCGGTCATCATCCCTATGCCCGCCCCCTTCGAGGACGATCGGCGCATTCTGCGCGGGGATCGCACCATCAGCGGCGAGAATTTCACCTTGCGCTCCGGCGAGACATTGCGGGGCGACCTGACGGTCTTCGGCGGCGATGTGATGCTGGAAGCGAACAGCCGGGTCGAAGGCAACGTTAACATCTTCGGTGGCAGTGTGGTCATCGCCGGCATAGTCACCGGAGATGTGAGCGTGGTCGGCAGCGACGCTCAAATTTTGCCCACGGCGAAGATCCAAGGCGATATGGTGCGGGTGAACAGCACAGTCAACCGCGCGGCAGGCGCCGTCGTCGGCGGACGCGAGACGACGATGGACGTGCCGTTCCTGCCGAGGGCCACGGAGCCCGACAGGGTGGTCGTCTCGTACCGAACCGGGGAAGAGCGCGGGCCGTTCGGTTGGTTCGTCAGCCTGATGGCCAACGCCTTCATCGCGCTGATCGGCGTGATATTGATCACGCTCTTCACGCTCGCCCTCGTCGCGCTGCTGCCGTCCAACGTTGCGCAGGCCGCGTCAACGGCGACGAATTACTGGTTGATGTCGGGCGCGGTCGGCGCCTTGACCATCGTGGCCGTGCCGATCGTCGCGCTGATCCTGGCCGTCACCATCTGCTTGATCCCAATTGCGTTGGTCCTGCTGCTGATCTACGGCGTGGCGATCCTGGCCGGATGGGCGATCTCGGCGCGCATCGTCGGCGAGCGCGTGATGCGCGCACTGAACCGGGGGGATTGGACGCCGCTCGGCCAGGCGCTGGCCGGCGCGGTATTGCTCGCCTTGCTCGGTGCGGCGCCGATCATCGGCTCCATCGTGGGCTTCATAGCCGCTGCGCTCGGTTTGGGGGCCTTGATCTTGACGCGAGCAGGCACGCAACCTTACGTGCCCCAATCCGTGCCGGCCGGCGTCAGCGCCGCGCCGTCAGTCGCGCCGTCAGTCGCGCCGCAGCCCGCTCCGCCCGAAGCGCCGCCGTCAACACCGGATCAAACCGAACCACCTGCATCGCAGGACAAGAGCCCATCTGAATAACCGGTCCGTGCTGGGGTTACACCACGGCGAAACGGGGCAGATTCGGACGTGCTCTAACGCTCGTCATTCCGAGCGCCGTCCCGCGATCCTCGATCCTGCGATCCCGGTTTGGCTCGCCGGATCGGGGACCGGGATCTGCGCTCCGGGCGGCGCGCTGTGGACCTGTGTCCCACAGGAGCGGAGTCCGATCTGCCTGTTCACCCAAATCCAGCCTTGCCGGTGAGATACTCCCAACCGATCGCCACTATCGAGTCTTGAATTAATCACGACCGCTGCCAAGATCGTCATGCCCGCGCAGTCCCCGCCTTCGCGGGCATGACGGGTCATCCAGGGTGCCGCGAATGACTGGATTCCCGCTCCCCGCCTTCGCGGGGACAAGCTTCGCGGGAATGACGTTGCAGGTTTTCATGAACGGACATGATTTTTTCAACGCTCAGTAGGATTCAACGCGGCGGATGGGGATGTTCCCCACCCGCCGCGTTTTCACGTCAGGAGTCGTGCGCCAGGCACAATCGCACCCGGCGCATGCTCCAAGACGAACGCGCTATTTGTCCATCCACCACGTGGCGGGGATCTGGTTGCCCGGGGTGGCAGGTGCCCACGGGCCGACCACGCCGTAGTCCAGGATGTTGCGCATGTAGTTCTTGACGATGATGGGCATGGGCTGGTCGCCGGCCACGCCGATGACGAACGGCCCTTCCTCGATGATCACGTCAATCGCTTCCCATACCACCTTGTGGCGATCCTCGATGGTCTTGGTGCGCTGACCCTTTTCGTACAGCGCCTGGAGCTTGGCGGCCGGGCTGTCCGGTTCCGGCTTCACACCGCAGGAGTACGCCTGGCCTTCGACCGGCTTGCACTTGTCCTTGCCGCTGGCATACCAGCGCCCTTCGAGCGGGAACATGTAGCGGTTCACGATCGGGAAGATCCAGTCCGGATAGGTCCAGATGTCGATCTCCGAGATGTGTGCGCCGCGCAGCATGTACTGGCCTTCGTTAGTGCGGGTGTCCAGCTCAGGTTGGCCCTGCAGGTTGTTCACCTTCACCTTGAGGCCGAGGTTGGCTTCCCACTGGGCCTTGGCTTCGGCAGCAGCGTCCACCTGCACCTTCAGGCTGCCGCCCCAGTCGCTGATGTCGAGCACCAGCTCGAAGGGCTTGCCGCTGGGCAGGGTGCGGAAGCCATCGGCGCCCTTCTTCATGCCGACCTCGTCGAGCAGGGCGTTGGCCTTATCGGGATCGAACTCGGCATAGGCGCTGGCCCACTTCTTGTAGACCTCTTGACCCTCCGGGCCGGCGAAGTGCCACGACTGCGGGCTGATCGTCGCGCCCTTGGCCTCGCCGATGCCGCCCCAGGCCACGTCAATCATGCGCTCGCGATCCATGCCCAGCGAGAGGGCCTGGCGGAAGCGCTTGTCGCGCAGCACGGCGCGGATCTCGGCGGCCATCTCCGGCGTGTCATCCGGGTAGTTCTTGCCGCCCTCGACGTAGTACTGGTTGACCATGTAGCCCGGCCAGGCGCCAGCGCCGTTCATGTAGTTCTCCAGGAAGCGGTAGCCGCTGGCCTCGGCCTTCTCCCGCAGCAGCGGGATCTCGTTCGGGCCACCGCACAAGCGAAACGCCGTGTCGTAGCGGCCCTGGGCGCAGTTCAGGATGCGCACCTGCTCATCGGAGACGATCTCCACCGCGATGGCGTCAATGTACGGCAACTGGTTGCCCTCGGGATCCACGCGCCAGTAGTACGGGTTGCGGGTGAACTTGTAGTTCTGGCCGTCCTGCGACAGCTCGGTGAGACACCAAGCGAAGAGGCACGGGAACTCTGGGTTCAGCCACCACTGGTCAGCCTTCTGCAAGTCGTCATAGGTCTTGTCGCTGGCGTATTTGGGATGGAACTGCTTGAGGTAGTGCGCCGGCTTCATCATCGGGTTGGCAAACTCCCAGAAGCCCTGGGCCATGTAGAACGGCGCGATCCACTGCGGCTGATCCGACTTCCACACGACCGTATAGTCGTCGGGGAACTCCATGTCAATCAGCGAGCCGTCCGACTTGCGCAGCCAGGCCGGGCGCGAGACGGAGCCTTTGTACTCCTCATCCAGCACCATGTCCTCCCACCAGAACTTCCAGTCGGCGGTGGTATAGGGCTGACCATCCGACCACTTGATGCCTTTGCGCAGCTTCATGGTGAAGACCGTGCCGTCGTCCGACCATTCCCAGCTCTCGGCCAGGCCGGGCTCGTAACCGGTTAGGTCGGCCTTCCACTTGATGGGCGGCTCGGAGATGTAGAGCAACACATTACCGACGCCGGGCCACCAGCTCGCCGTTTGAATGGTACCGCCGTATTTGCCGATGGCTTCGCGCACAGGCGTGACGACGGGCTGCTCCGGCAAGCGCTCTTTGACCGGCGGGAGTTTGCCTTCGCTAACCATCTTGGCCAGGTCGGGCGCCTCTTTGAACTCGGCCTCGGGGGCCACGGTGGGCGCGGGTGTTGCCGTCGCTTCGACTACCTGAACGGCGGCCGGCGTCGCAGGCGCCGGGGTCGGCGCTGCCGGAGGGGCAGCAGTCGGGGCAGGTTGCTCGGCCGGCGCACAAGCAGCCAGAACGAATGCTGCGCCGGTGATGAGAGAAATCAACTTGGTTCTTCTCATGGCTTTCCTCTTCCTAAAATTCAGTTGTTCACGCTTCCCTGAAATCGCGGGGAAACTTAGCTCACACACGGAGCGATGTCGTGCCTGCTTGGCACAACCTACCGTTGGTACGGTTGCCGTTCGAGCGGCAATGTTAACGGTGACGATGCTGTTGACCTGCTTTCAAATAAGCGCCCTCCTTCACAATAATTTCTGACCTCGCGAACACAGACGGCCGGGCTCCCAACTTCCAAACCTTCTCGCGCCGGCAAGCCTCGCGTGCGGGTCAACAACTAAATCGGTTTTATACAAGCCTACCGGTATTGTCAAGTCAATTTGAAAGTTCAAAATTCACGAATCGGCAACCCGCGTCGCAGATAGAGCTCGCCAATGCGACAAACGAGTATCCCAACTCAGAAAGGTAGAATCCGAACGGCTATGAAAAACATTTTGATCACCGGCGGTGCAGGGTTCATCGGCTCGAACTACGTGCGCTATGCTCTGGAAGCTCATCCCGACTGGCACGTGTTCGTGCTCGACAAACTAACTTACGCCGGCAACCTCGACAACCTGCTGGACGTTGCTGAAAAGTTCAAAGGGCGTTACGCCTTCGCGCAAGGCGATATCGCCGACCGCGAGGTGGTATTTGACCTGATTCGCCGCTATCGCATTGACACCATCGTCAACTTCGCGGCGGAATCGCACGTGGATCGCTCGATCCTCGACCCCGACGCGTTCATCATGACCGACGTGTATGGCACCTATGTGTTGTTGGAGGCAGCACGCGAATTTCAGATCGAACGCTTCCACCAAGTCTCCACCGACGAAGTATATGGCGACATCCCGCAAGGCTACTCGCAGGAGGGCGACCCGCTGGAACCCAACTCGCCGTATGCGGCCAGCAAGGCCTCGGCTGAGTTGCTCATCCGCGCCTATCGCATGACCTACAACCTGCCGGTCACCGTCACACGCGGCTCCAACACCTTTGGCCCCTACCAGTATCCGGAGAAACTGCTGCCCTTGTTCATCACCAACGCGATTGACGACCTTCCGCTGCCGCTCTACGGCGACGGTATGCAGGTGCGGGATTGGTTGCACGTGGTGGACCACGCCCGGGGCATAGATGTGGTGCTCACCCAGGGGGCGGTGGGCGAGACCTACAACGTGGGCGGCGAGAACGAGCGGCACAACATTGACGTGATCCGCATGATGCTCGCCATCCTGGGCAAGCCCGAATCGCTGATCAAGCGCGTGGCCGACCGCCCCGGCCACGACCGCCGCTATGCGCTGGACACGCACAAGCTGCGCGCGCTGGGCTGGGCCCCGCGCACGGACTTCGAGGCGGCGCTGCGCGAGACGGTCGCGTGGTATGTGAACAACGAGTGGTGGTGGCGCAAGATCAAGAGCGGCGAATTCAAAGAGTTCTATCGCCGACAATACGCAGAAAGGCTGGCGCAGGCCATTTGAATTTAGAATTGGGAATGCGGAATTGAGAAACGCTGCGCCTGACTCCGTGCTCAATTCTTCATTCTCAATTCATGTTCGAACTCACCTTTCTCGGCACCGCCGCATCTGCCCCGCTACCCAAACGTGGTCTGTCTTCCGCCATCGTAGCCCACGACGAATATCGTTTCATGGTGGATTGCGGCGAAGGCACGCAGCGTCAGCTACTCAGCAGCGGCCTGGGATTCCGCCGTCTGGAGCATGTGTTGCTCACCCATCCTCATCTCGACCACATCCTCGGCCTGGCCGGCATCCTCTCCACGCTGGGACAATGGGAGACGATCGAGCGCATGACGATCTACGGCGGAAAGAGCACGCTCGATCGCGTCGAAGATCTGATCTACCGCATCGTCTTTCGCGGTGGCCGTCCGCCCATCCAGCTCGATCTGGTCGAGATCAAGCCAGGCATCATCCTCAAGGGCGAGGACTTCGACGTGGTGGCCTTTCCCGTGCAACACCGCGGGCCGGATTGTTTCGGCTTTGTCTTTCAGGAACACTCGCGCCGCCCCTTCCTGAACGACAAGGCCACCGCACTCGGCGTGCCGCAAGGGCCGGAGCGCAGAGAGCTGGTCAAAGGCATCCCGATCACGCTGGCCGATGGCCGGGTGATCCAGCCGGATGATGTGCTGGGCGAGCTGCAGCCGGGCACCAAGCTGGTGATGACCGGCGACATCGGCGAAACGACCGGTCTGGAGCGCATCGCTCGCAACGCGCACGCACTGGTGACCGAGGCGACCTACCTGGACGCCGACGCCGAGATGGCCAGACAAAACAGCCACATCACGGCCGGCCAGGCAGCCCGCCTGGCGCGCGAGGCGAACGTCCGACAGCTCATCCTCACCCACATCTCCGGCCGCTACCGCGAGCGCGACCTGGAAGCAGAAGCGCGAGCCATCTTCCCCAACACCGTGATCGCCCGCGACTTCGATTCATTCAGGATCAAGGCGGATTGACGACAACAGGACGCATGAACAGCGAACGATGATTGACGATTAGAATTGGCCGCCCGAATATGCTATCGGTCGTCATCAGTCACCCGTCATCAACTGCTCTTCAATCATGCCGATCCTGCTTTTGATCCGCCACGCCACCAACGACTTCGTGAAGACCGGACGGTTGCCCGGCCGCACCCCCAACATTCATCTGAACGATGAGGGGCGCAAGCAAGCCGAAGCACTCGGCCATGCGTTGCGCAATCGCCCGCTCGACGCCATCTACAGCAGCCCGCTCGAACGCGCCATCGAGACCGCCTGGCACATCGCCGCGCCCCATGGCTTGCCGATCCACATCCGCACCGCCCTGGCCGACATTGACAACGGCAACTTGACCGGCAAGGAGATCAAGCGGCTGAGCGAAGACGAGGCCACCAGGGCTTTGTGGCAAGTGGTGGTCGAGACGCCTTCGCAGGCGCGCTTCCCCAACGGCGAAGGGATGCTGGAGATGCAGCGGCGCGTGGTGGAAGCGCTGGAGGCGATCATCGCTGACCATCCAGATATCGAGCTGCCACCGGAGGCCGAAGGCCGGACTTCAGACTCCAGCAGCCAGGAGCCGGCAGCCCAGGGAGGAAAGGTGGGTGAAAGCGAACAGCGCCGCCAGGTTCCCGCGGTAGGGCAGGCTGATGGCACCGAGGCACCCAGGAAGCGGCCGCAAGTCGTCGCCGCTGTCGCCCATGCCGACGTGATCAAAGCGGCGCTGGCGCACTACCTGGGCATGCCGTTCGACAACTTCCAACGGTTGGGCGTGTCACCGGCCTCCATCAGCACGGTCATGATCGGCGCCGACGAGAAGACCGGCCGACGGCATATTCTGGTGATGAACGTCAACCAGACTCCTTGAGGCCGCTACAGATTTCGCCCATGTGGTTCCCCAACGACGACACGCGCAACCGGCGGAGCGCGAATGCCCGCATTCACGAAATCAGCTCTTTTCGCTGCGCTTCCCGGATGGTGAGCATCACTTCGAACGCCCGATCAGCTTCCTCTATGGCACGGTCAAACCCGGCTTGATCCACAGGGGGATCAATAGGGCCTACCTTCCCGGCCGACAGCCCGACCCCTACTCGGAGCACCAGCGTTATCGGTGTAATTTGATCTTCCGGCTGAACTCCGGCAGCCATCAGCATCTCGTCGAACAGGCGACCCAACATCTGCTCCTCAGCGGCCGCGTTGATAATGTGCTCTCGGGTCACAGCTCTGGGCCTCTCAGCAAGCTGGAGAAGACCCTGCACCCAAGCCCGACGAATCTGTTGGTAGACAGGTCGGTTTGGATCAAGCGTATCCTCAGCCCAACACAGGTCCAGGAATATCTGCCTAAAAAAGTTGTTGGTGAAGTCGTAAATCCTGTTTCTTATGGGGCCAGTTTCTATGACCATCTCACCATCGCTCTCGACTTCTGCACTTGATCCGATGATGATCACTGCCACGTCATTAGGTTAGGCGAAGGTTTTTCTTCGGCCCGTGAACTGCGGGGGGCCTCGCACTACATCGCCCCTAGCGCGGCCGGACCCGGCGGGGCGACTTTGCCCGGGCCGTGGCCTTGCTCGGGCTGGCCGGGTTGACCACCAGTTGCCGCTTGACCGGGTCTATGAACACGTCCATATCCTCGAGCGGGATCGCGCCGAGCAGCACTTCGGACTCGCCGGGGAGAACCAGCGCGCTCAACACCGAACGCCGATTTTCGAAGCGAATCTCCACCGGGCCGGCCAGTTCCAACAGCCGGATGGAACCGTCGGCCATCTGCACAGCCCGTTGATCTATCGCGCGCAGGTCGAGCTGGGCTTTGATCGCTTCGTTGATGCACAAGGTGGACGCACCGGTATCCACCAGCGCCGGGACGGTGACGCGCTTGACCTGATCCTCGCGGATCACCCCGCGCCGCAGCAACGCCAGATCATCGCCGCTGATTAGTTCGAGCTGTGCATAGACCGGCCCCATGTCTTCGACCTCGGGTTGTGAAGGAAGCACGAACTGCGACCACACGTCTCGCCGCTCGTAGATGCTAGGATGATCCTTCACGCGGATGGTCATACATGTCACCTCCTGCCCAAGCAATTCTACAACCAGCATACCCACCCCACCCGTTGTCCGTTACAATCGGGCGGCCCATGCGAACGCTTGTTTCGCTCGACATCGAAACCACCGGCCTGGACGCGGAGCGTGAAGCGATCCTGGAAATCGGCATCGTGCGCTTTCGCGGCGAAGACGTGCTGGAAGAATGGAGCAGCCTGGTTGACCCCCAGCGACCGATTCCCTCCAAGGTCACAGAGCTGACCGGCATCACCGAGGAGATGGTGAAACAGGAGGGCATGGCGCTATGGGAGGCGCTGCGCGAAGCGCAACGCATCGTCGGCAACGCGCCGATCATCGGCCACAACATCGCCTTCGACCTGAGCTTCTTCAAGAGCTTGAAAGCCCCGCCTCCCTTCGCGAAGAACGCCTCGCTCGATACGTTCGAGCTGGCCAGCATCCTGGTGCCGCACGCTGGCCGCTACTCGCTGGGCGCCCTGGCCGTCGAGCTGGGCCTCAGTCTGTCCGAGTCGCACCGCGCTCTGGCCGACGCGCGCACGGCGCATCAGCTCTACCTCAAAATCTTCGAGCGGGCTGTGGCGCTGCCTCACGAGGTGGTGGACGAGATCAGCCGGTGCGCCGACTTGAGCAATTGGGCGCTGGCCGACTTCTGGCGCGATGTGAAGGAACAACAGTCCCGCGGCGCGTTTAGCACCAGCATCGGCGCGGCGCTGCGCAAGAAGGTGTCCGTCGGGGCAACCGGCCGGACGCTGCTACAGCGGCAGATGGCGCGCAAAGCCCAGCTCCAGGCCAGGAAGCTCGAGCCGAACGAAACCACCCGACCGCTCGACATCGAGGAAACGGCGCATCTGCTGGCCGACGATGGCCCATTCGCAGCCAGGTTCCCCGGCTACGAGATGCGCCCGCAACAGGTGGAGATGCTGCGCAAAGTAGCGCGCACCTTCAACGAAGGGGGCATCGCTTTCATCGAGGCCGGCACAGGCGTCGGCAAGTCGCTGGCCTACCTCATCCCGGCCATGCTATGGGCCATTCAGAACGGCGAACGCGTGGTGGTCAGCACCAACACCATCAACCTGCAAGAGCAACTGGCCGACAAAGACGTGCCCGCCGTAGTCAGCATCCTCGATCGCGAAGCGCGCGCAGCGGTCATGAAAGGCAAAGGGCGCTACCTGTGCCCTAACCGATTCGCCGAGCTGCGCCGCAACGGCCCCCGCACGGCCGACGAAGCACGCCTGCTGGCCAAAATTTTGATCTGGTTGCCGAACACGTTGACCGGCGACGCCGACGAGCTGTTCATGCCCGCGCCGGGAGAGCGGGCAGCCTTTCAACACCTCTCGGCACAAAACCCCATCTGCAACGCCAACACGTGCAGCGCGGCCGATTGTTTCTTCCACCAGGCGCGTCGGCTGGCCGAGAGCGCCCACGTCGTCATCGTCAACCACGCCCTGCTGTTAGCCGATGTCGCCGTGGAGAACCGCGCCCTGCCCGAATACAAGTACCTGATCGTGGACGAGGCGCACCATCTGGAAACGGCCGCCACCGATTCGCTCACCTATCAGATAGACCGCGAGGAGATTCAGCGCACACTGAGCGATCTGGGCCGCGCTTCGAAGACGCGCCAAGCAAGCGGCTTGCTGGCCGAGATCGCCACGAAGGGCCACACGCTGCTGCAAGTGGACCAGGGCGCAGCGCTCGATCACCTGTGCAGTCAAGCGATGGAGTCCGTCAGTGCGACGTGGTCGAGCAGCACAGCTTTCTTTGACGAGCTGGCCGATTTCATCGCCGACGAAACATCCAACGAGCCATCTGACTACACCCAGCGTGTGCGCCTGACGCGGGCGCTGCGCAACCGCAGCGGGTGGTCGCGCGTAGAGCGGGCCTGCGACGCGCTGCTGCGCGAGATGAACGCGCTGGCCCGGCATCTAAATGCTATCTTCAAGGCGCTGAGTGAAGCTGCGGAGCTGATCGCCGACTTCGATCCGCTGGTGACCCGTTTGCATGGCACGATCCGCTTCGTCACCGAAGCGAGCGAACAATTGAATGGCATGATCATCAAGCCGGGCGACGATCGCATCTACTGGATGGATGCGGACATGGCGCGCAAGACCGCCCGCCAGCCGCGCTTGACGCTCAACGCCGCGCCGCTGCACGTGGGGCCGTTGATGCAGAAGAGCTTGTGGGAGAAGAAGCAGGCCGTCGTGCTCACCTCGGCCACGATGCGCACCAGCGCAGCCAATGGCAAGAGCCAGCCCACCTTCGATTACATCAAGGCCCGCTTGAGTGCCCCGGATGCCGAGACGCTGGCGCTCGGCTCGCCGTTCGACTACAAGTCCTCGACGCTGCTGTATCTGGTCACCGACGTCCCCGAACCGAACCAACCGGGCTACCAGCAGGCGGTCGAGCGCGGCCTGATCGAGCTGTTCCGGGCCTCGGGCGGACGCGGGCTGGCGTTGTTCACCAGCTACTCGGCGCTGCGGGCAACCGCGCGCGCCATCGGGCCGGTGCTACTGCGCGACGACATCATGGTATTCGAACAAGGCGACGGCTCATCGCGCCGCGCCATGATCGAGGGCTTTCGCGCCGCCGACCGCGCCGTCATGCTGGGCACGCGGAGCTTCTGGGAGGGCGTGGACATTCAGGGCGAGAAACTCAGCGCGCTGGCCATCTGCAAACTGCCCTTTGACGTGCCGACCGATCCGATCTTCGCCGCGCGCAGCGAGACCTTCGCGAATCCGTTCAACGACTACTCGGTGCCAGAGACGGTGCTGCGCTTCCGCCAAGGCTTTGGGCGGCTGATCCGCAGCAAGGCCGACCGCGGCGTGATTGTGGTGTTCGACCGCCGGCTGCTGACCAAAAGCTATGGCGCGGCGTTCCTGAACGCGCTGCCCGGCCCGACCGTGATGCGCGCGCCGCTGGCGCAACTGGGCAAAGCTGTGCGTGACTGGTTGATCCAGACACCCTCATCCGGCATCTGAACTCCGCACCTGATCGGCGAATCTCTAACCAACCGTCCGGCACGCGTGCTGTTTTGATTCTGGGAAGACCGACATGACAACCATCAATCTTCACAACCGCGACTTCTTGAAAGAACTGGACTTCACGGCCGACGAACTGATTTATCTGATCGAACTCGCACGGTCACTCAAGGCGGCCAAAAAGAATCGTACCGAAAGACAACTGCTCACCGGCAGGAACATCGCGCTGGTGTTCGAGAAGACTTCGACGCGCACGCGCTGCGCCTTCGAGGTCGGCGCATACGACCAGGGTGCCCACGTGACCTACCTCGATCCATCCGGGTCGCAGATGGGCCACAAGGAATCGGTCGCCGATACGGCCAGGGTGCTCTCGCGCTACTACGACGCCATCGAGTATCGTGGTTCCAGGCAGGCCATCGTCGAGGAGCTGGCCGAGTATGCCAGCGTGCCGGTCTACAACGGCCTGACCGACGAGTGGCACCCGACGCAGATGCTGGCCGACTTCATGACCATGCTGGAGCACAGCGGCAAGCCGGCCGGCGAGATTCGCTACGCCTTCATGGGCGACGGCCGATTTAACATGGGGCGCTCGCTGCTGATCACCGGCGCAATCCTGGGCGCAGACGTGCGCATCGTCGCTCCCAGGGCGCTGTGGCCAAACCAGGAGCTACAAGACCAGGCGCGCGCGATCGCCGCCCGCAGCGGCGCACGCGTGACGCTGACCGACAACGTAGCCGCCGGACTGAACGGCGTTGATTTCGTGCATACCGACGTGTGGGTGTCCATGGGCGAGGACAAGCAGGTGTGGGACGAACGCATCAGGCTGTTGCTGCCCTATCAGGTCAACCCCCAGGCGTTGGCAATGACGGGCAATCCGAACGTCAAGTTCATGCACTGCCTGCCGGCCTTCCACGACGACAAGACCAGCCTGGGCAGGGAAATCTTCGCCAAGACCGGCCTGAAGGGGCTTGAGGTGACGGACGACGTCTTCGATTCGCCCATGAACGTGGCCTTCGACCAGGCCGAGAATCGCTTGCACACCATCAAAGCCTTGCTGGTGGCGACGCTGGCCGATCCCGACGATCTGGCTGCCGGCGTGCACGTGGCGAGCGGCCACAGACCGAACGGTGCAGGCCGGTAGTCTGACAAGGCCGCTCAATTCCACCCATTGTGGACGGGCAACCCGCCCAGGTCGCGGTTGCACGCGCGGTGATACCGTCTTGAAGATGGACGAGCGATGCACGGTGTGCATATAATTCCATACGTGAAACGTGCAGCCTTTCGGGCGTTCATCTCTCGCATTGCCGATGCGGCGCCAGCCAGCGTTTCACATCTCGCCCCACCCTACAAGCCGACTTCTGAAGTGAAAGCACCGTCATGCGAATACTGGCAATGATTCTCGCCGGCGGGCGTGGCAGTCGCCTGAGCGTGCTGGCCAACAAACGCGCAAAGCCCGCCGTGCCGTTCGCGGGTAAATACCGCATCATTGACTTTCCGCTGTCCAACTGCGTGAACAGCGGCATCTACACCGTCGGCGTGGTCACACAATACCGACCGCGCTCGTTGCAAGACCACATCCGCAACGGTGCACCGTGGGACCTCGACCGGCTGAACGGCGGGGTGTGGATGTTGCAGCCGTATCAAGGTCGCCTGGATTCTGATTGGTATGAAGGCACAGCCGACGCGATCTACCAGAACCTGGATTTCGTGCGCAACGCCCGCGCCGATTACGTGCTCATCCTCTCGGGCGACCACGTCTACAAGATGGACTACAGCATCCTCACCAGCTTCCATCAGGAAAAGCGGGCCGACGTCACCGTCGCCACGCTGAAGGTGACGCCAGAGGAAGCCAGCCGCTTCGGCATTGTGCAGACCGACGCGAACTATCGCGTCATCAACTTCCAGGAGAAGCCCAAGGAGCCGAAGGGCACGCTCGCTTCGATGGGCATCTACGTGTTCAACTACGACACGCTGGTGAAGGTGCTGAACGAAGACGCCAAGGACCCGAACTCATCGCGCGACTTTGGCAAAGACATCTTCCCTAAAATGGTAGCCGATAACTACCGCGTGTTCGCCTTTCCGTACGCCGATTATTGGGTGGACGTGGGGACGATTCAATCCTACTGGGAAGCGCACATGGACCTGCTGGCCGACGTGCCGCCGATAGACTTGCTGGACCGCGAATGGGTGATCCACACTCGCTCCGAAGAACGCCCGCCGGTCAACATCCGCACCGGTGCCACCGTCAACCACTCGCTGATCACCGACGGCTGTGTGGTCGAAGGATCGGTCGAGTATTCCGTGTTGTCGCCGGGCGTGCGCGTCAAGCGCGGCGCAGTGGTGCGCTACTCCATCGTGATGACCGACGCGGTGATCGAACCGGGCGCGATGGTGGACCGCTGCATCATTGATAAGAACGTGGTGGTGGGACGCGGCGCATGTGTAGGGTATGGCTCGGACTACACTGAGAACGCCGAACTGCACCTGAACACCGGCATCAGCGTGATCGGCAAAAACACCATCATCCCCCCCGACTTCCGCGTTGGCCGCAACGTGGTGGTGGGCAGCGACCTGAATGACGATGCCTTCAGCGGCGACGGCATCAAGAGCGGTCAAAACTTCATGGTGGAGGCGACCGACTGATGACGACAAAACTCGACCACCTCGCCATCGCCGTGCCGGATTTGGATGCGGCGCTGGCTTTCTACCGAGATGCGCTCGGCCTGGAGCTTCAGCGTATCGAGCAGGTCGAGCGAGAAGGCGTGCGCATCGCCTTTTTGCCGCTGGGTGATGGCCCGGCGACTTCGTGGATCGAGCTGGTGCAACCGACGCGCGACGACACCGGCATCGTCCGGTGGATGGCCAAGCACGGTCCCGGCATGCATCACGTTTGCCTGGCCGTCGCGGATATCGAAGCGACGCTGGCCCGCCTGGCCGCCCACGGCTGCGAATTGATCAACCCCCAGCCAGTAACCCGCGAGGATGGCACGCGCTATGCCTTCGTCCATCCACGCAGCGCATTCGGCGTGTTGGTGGAGCTATACGAAAAGCCGGGCTGAAGTGGCTTCAACCCGGCTTTCGTCCTGCGCTTCGGCGCACCGGTTCAGCCGATTTTCTTGCCGATCTCTTCCAGCAGGCGGTTGCGCGTTTCTTCCAGCGGGATGCGCTCGATCACCGGCGCGAAGAACCCTTCCACGATCAAGCGGCGCGCTTCGTTGGGCGGTACGCCGCGGCTCTCCAGGTAGAACACCGGCTCGTCTTCGATCCGCCCCACCGTGCTGCCATGCGTGCAGCGCACGTCGTCGGCCTCGATCTCCAGACCGGGGATCGAATCGGCTCGACTGTGGCTGGAGAGTTGCAGGTTACGATTGGCCTGATAGGCGTCGGTCTTCTGCGCGCCGGGGAACACGCGAATGTTGCCGCGCCAGACCGTGCGCGCCTCATCGCGCAGGGCTGCCTTATAGAGCAAGTCACTCTTGCACGCCTCGGCCACGTGGTTTTGCTGTGTGTCGTAGTGCAGTTGTTGTCGGGTGTCGGCGAAATACACGCCGCTCAGCAAGGCCGTGCCACGCGGGCCGACCAGGTCGGCCTCAATCAGGCTCTTGGTGAACTTGCTGCCCACCCCGCCCATCACCCAGTGCAGGGTAGCGGCTTCGCCCACCTTCGCCCGCTCGGTGGAGAAGTTGTAGACGTTGCGGCCCCAATCCTGGATGTTCACGTAGTCAAGCTCGGCGCCTTTGGCCAGCATGATCTCCACCACTCCATCGTAAAGGGCCTGGTGTGAGCCGGTCGGCGAAGCAAAGTCCTCGATCAACGTGGCTTTGGCGCCTTCTTCCAGCACGACCAGCGTGTGGTAGAAGCCAGCAAGCTGGTCAGGCGCCATGCGGATGGTAGTGCGCAGCGGCTTATCCAGGGCGACGCCGGCCGGCACGTAGAGCACGGTGCCATAGCGCATGAAAACGCCATGCAGGGCAGCGTAGTAAGCATCGTTCAGCCGGACGCATTGCGTCATCAGCCATTCGTCCAGCAGGCGCTGATGCTTCTTCATCGCCGTTTCGAGGCTGGTGAAGATGACGCCCTGCCTGGACCATTCGGCGCTCAGGCGCGAGCGCTTCACGTCGAGCACTGTGTTGGCCGGGGTGAGGCCGGATAGCACCACGTCGAGCCGGAACGTGCTCAGGTCTACCCGCCGCCACAGTTCGTCGTGGCGATTGGGGGCCGGCGTGTCGCGGAACACGCGCAGGGCCTCCAGCCGCCGCGCCACCATCCACGCCGGGTCGCCCAGAGCAGTCGAGTAACCCTCGACGAATTCGCGGGTGAGATCGCCGGCTTTGACCACCGGCGCGGGTTTCAAAACGGGTTGGATGACTGCCATGCTCAGCCCACCGTCCCTTCCATCTGCAGCGCGATCAGGCGGTTCATCTCGACCGCATACTCCATCGGCAATTCCTTGACCAGCGGCTCGATGAAGCCGGAGACCACCATGGTGCTGGCGTCTTCCTCGCTCACGCCGCGGCTCATGGCGTAGAACAACTGCTCTTCGCCGATCTTGCTCACGCTGGCCTCATGGCCGATCACCACGTTGTCGTTGTCCACCTCGATGTAGGGATACGTATCGCTGCGGCTATGCTCGTCCAGCAACAGCGCGTCGCAAACCACATTGCTGCGGCTGTTGGCGGCGTCGCGATACACCTTGAGCAATCCGCGATAGCTGGTGCGCCCGCCGTCTTTGCTGATGGATTTGGAGACGATCTTGCTGGTGGTGTTCGGCGCGGCGTGCACGACCTTGCCGCCGGCATCCTGGTGCTGGCCGCGGCCGGCGAAGGCGATCGAGAGGATTTCACCGTGCGCGCCCGGCTCCATGAGATACACGGCCGGATACTTCATGGTGAGTTTGGAGTTGTGAACGATGAACCCTTGCGAGATGAAGTTGCCGGTGCCCTCGACTTCGATATCCCACGTCGGCACAGGTTCCACGCTGGCTTCGGACACCGTCACATCAACAACCTCGACGGTTTCCGGCAGGGCGATGCGCGAACGTCCGATTCGGCGATGATGCCGCAGCCTGGCCGGCGCGCAGGCCGCCGCCGCTTCACGCAATGCCGGGCTGACATGCCGCAGCAAGCGTTCGTCCAACGGGAAGGACAGGACGTGGGCGCTGTGCGCCGTGCATTCCACCCCCATGATGGACACCCGGCGCGGCTGATCAAATTCTGTGCGCAGGTGAGCGGTGATGCCCAGCGTTGTCAACAGCGAGGCAATGCTTTCCAGCACCCCGCGATCGGATGACTTGAGCGCGAACCGGCGCGTGGGCAATACGTGCCCATCAGCGTCCAGATAGCCGGCGATGAACGCCAAACGCTGCGACTCGGGCAGCGACCCGATCCACTCAGGCACGCGCTTCTTGCCGTCCGAGCCGCGGAAACCGTTCAGCATCAGCAACTCGGCCAGTTCTTTGCTGCTCCAGGAGAGGTGATGGCCATCCCTGCGCTCGGTCGGTTCGGCCTCCAGGACGGCCGACATAGTGCCGAGCAACCGCTCGCGCGCGCGGTCGGTCGTCGGAGTGGCAAAGCCCACCTTCGCCCAGCGAATCACCCCGGTGGTTTTGGCTTCGCGCACGTCGAGGTTGCCATCGCCGATCCAATAGCCGAAGAGCCACATCAGATCATCGGTTGTTTCGACGATGTCCTTCAAACGTGGTTCTCTTACACGCGTCGCCGTGAGTCCATCGGCATATTGATTGCGGGTGTCGAAAGTGACCGTAGCCGACGGCAGTTGCAACAGATAAGGCGCGCCGTAATCCAGAGACGTGCGCGGGACAATCGCTTGCCGCAAACGATCCGCGCGCACGTAAGCCAGACGATAACGCCCGGACTTCCTGGCTGCATTCGGATCATAAGTATACGAGTAGAACGGGTGATTGGCGGTCACGCGCAGCTTGCGCTCGCCAACGGCGACGGTGTGCACCGGTTGATAGCCGGAGAAACGCTTGGCCAACACGCGGCGGAAGCACAGTTGACCGGTGCGCTCGTCATACGAAAGCACCTGGTCGTTGAGATTCAGCGACTCGATGGGCCTGACGCCTTCCGGCGTGATCACCGTTGAGCCTTCGGCCAGGCAGCCCAGATTGCCGTCCACCCATTCCATGGTGGCGCCCTCGTAGGCAGCAGCGCGCTTGGTGACCAGGTTGTATACGTTGGTGCTCCAGTTCTGGATGGTGGTATAGCGACAGCGCGCGCCTTTCTTGACGATGATCTCGACCACGGCGCTGTGCAGCGAGTCGCTCGAATACACCGGCGCAGTGCAGCCCTCGACGTAGTGCACCTGCGCGCCCTCATCCACGATGATCAGGGTGCGCTCGAATTGTCCGACGTTCTTGGCATTGATGCGGAAGTAGGCCTGCAGCGGCATTTCGATCTTCACGCCCGGCGGGACGTAGATGAACGAGCCGCCCGACCACACCGCGCTGTTCAACGCAGCGAACTTGTTGTCGGTGTAGGGGATGATCGTGCCGAAGTACTGACGGAAGAGCTCCGGGTACTCGCGCAGGCCGCTGTCGGTATCCAGGAAGATGACCCCTTGCGATTCCAGCTCCTTGGCCAGGTTGTGATAGATCACCTCGGACTCATACTGCGCACCCACGCCGGCCAGATACTTCTTCTCCGCTTCGGGGATGCCCAACCGATCGTAGGTGTCTTTGATCTCCCTGGGCAGCTCTTCCCAGGAGTGGGCTTGCTTGTCGGTCGGCTTGATGTAGTAGTAGATGTCGTCGAAGTCGATGTCGGGCATGTTCTTCGCGAACCACTCGAGCATCGGCTTGCGTTCGAAGCGCCGCAGGGCGCCGAGCCGGAACCGGGTCATCCACTCCGGCTCCGACTTGTGCCAGGAGATCTCGCGCACGATCTCCTCGTTGAGACCCTTCTTGGGCTTGAACACGTACTGCTCGGTGTCGTGCCAGCCGAGCTTGTACTTGCCCAGGTCGATGCCGGAGACGGCCATCGGTCACTCCTCGTCGGCGGGACGCGGGTCGGCGCGGGCGGCGGGCGCGACACGGTCACGATCGCCCTCGACCACGCGACGCCCGGCTACTGGCCGGGTCCGATCCCGCCAGGCCGCTGGCACGTCATGCTCGGGCTGTACAAGGTGGCGCCCGAGGGCGTCGACGTCGAGATCACGGTCGAGACGTCGGTCGATCCCCGTCCCGCAGCCCCTCTCGGCCTGCCGCCCCGCCCCCGCGAGCCGCTGCGTCGCGGCGCCGCCTGGTATGCGGGCGCCCTCCACGCGCACACGGTCCACAGCGACGGCGCCCTCACGCTCCAGGAGCTCGCCGGCAGGGCCCGGCACGAGCGGCTCGACTTTCTCGCGGTCACCGACCACAACAACACGGCCCACCAGCTCGAGGCCTTCGATGCCCCGGACCTCCTGCTCATTGCCGGGGAGGAGGTGACGACCCCGGGCGGTCACTTCAACGTGTGGGGGCTCGCGGGCGAGCGCGCCTACGTCGACTTCCGCGTCGCGGCCGGCGATCCGGCGATCCAGTCGCTCGCCGCCGGCGCCCGCGAGCGCGGCGCGCTCGTCTCCATCAACCACCCGTTCGCTTCCTGCTTCGGCTGCCCGTGGACCCACCCCGTCCCCGAAGTCCTGGATGCCATCGAAATCTCGGACGAGCGGCCCGAGGCGCGCCTCCAGGCGCTGGCGATGTGGGACCTGCTGCTCCGGCAGGGGCGGCGCGTCGCCGCCGTCGCCACGAGCGACTGGCACCGGGGCGCCGCGCCGCTCGGGGTGCCGGCGGTCCGCGTCTTCGCCCCGGAGCTGTCGACGCCGGCGATCCTGGCCGGCATCCGCGAGGGGCGTGTGGTGGTCGTGGCCGACGCCTCGCTGCCTGCGCCGGTCGTCTCCGTCCGCGCCGGCGAGACCGTGGCGTTCACCGGCGGCCTCGTGCGGGCGAGGCCGGGAGAAGCGCTCCAGGTCGGCGTCCAGGGCGCGCCGGAGTACGACGGCGCCCGCGTGGACCTGCTGTGGAATGGCGAGGTCGTCGCCTCTGGCGTCCTGCCGGCAGGTGGCGAGATGCGCTTCGAACGCCACGCGACAGCCCCCGGCTATCTGCGCGTGCACCTGTTCGCTGCCGGCGGCACGCTCCTCGCGCTCACGAACCCGATCTTCGTGGAGGTCGCCCAGCCATGACCCCGCCTCTCGTCTCCCACTCGCG
>JAIMBB010000001.1 GCA_023511655.1 Anaerolineae bacterium | reverse complement strand
GCCACGCAGGGCCGCCCCTACATCACCCACCGCTGCCCATTGTAGGGGTGACCCTATGTGGTCGCCCGCGCAACCAGGTCAGCGACAACCTTCCCGCAGGTCTGGGCTAGACTCAAGCAAGCAGCCTGCGGGAGGTTCTTGCCCCTATTCGTGAACGCACCCTTCGTGGTATGTGCATGGATGATTGATGACATGAGACACGAATGCATTCTCCGATTTCTCCTGCTCGGCGCGGTTGTCCTCAGCGGATGCGCTGCGCCGACAGCCGTTCCATCGCCAACGCCTGCCGCGCAGCCGACAGTCGCTGCATCGCCAGCGCTTGCCGCGCAGCCAACCGCCGCTCCATCTCCGACGCCTGCCGCGCAGCTGGCAGCCGCGGCGACGCCGACTGTGGTGATGGCCACGCCTGTATTGTTGCCGCCGGAGACGCCGCCTGCCGGCGCGACCGACGAGTTCAGAACCGATTTCAGCCGGCACATTGTCCCCTATCGCGAGATCTTGTCCGGCGGCCCGCCCAGGGACGGCATCCCGGCCATTGACGCCCCTCGGTTTGTTGGAGTGAACGAGGCCGATGGATGGCTGCACAATCTGGATCCTGTGGTTTTCGTGCAGGTGGGCGCAGACGCGCGGGCCTATCCGGTGCAGATTCTGACCTGGCACGAGATCGTGAACGATGTGGTCGGCAGTGTGCCGTTGGCGGTGACGTATTGTCCGCTGTGCAACACGGCAATTGCGTTCGAGCGCACGTTCGATGGGCGGGTGCTTGACTTCGGCACGACGGGAAGGCTGCGCTTCAGCAACCTGATCATGTATGACCGCCAGACCGAGACGTGGTGGCAACAAGGCACGGGGCTGGCGCTTGCAGGTGAACATGCCGGCCGCCGGCTCACGTTCTATCCTGCCACGATCGTGTCGTGGCAGGCGTTCAGGGAAGCGCATCCGGGCGGCAGAGTGTTGTCCCGGGACACCGGCGCCCAACGCCGCTACGGCGCGAATCCTTACGTGGGCTATGACAACCTGAATACGCGACCCTTCCTGTACGATGGCCCGGCTACCCCGGAGCAACTGCCGCAATTGGCGCGCGTGATCGGCGTAGAGCTGAACGGAGAAGCCGTCGCTTATCCCTACGACGAGCTGGTTCGAGTCCATGTGGTCAACGCGGTGCTCGGCGGTGAGCCCATCGTGGTGTTCTGGGCGCCGGGCACCGCTTCGGCATTGGATGCGCCGGCCATAGCCGAGGGCCGCGATGTCGGCGCGGCCAATGCCTTTTCGCGTCGGCTGGGTCAACGGGTGCTCACCTTCAAATTCGATGGTGCGCGCTTCGTGGATGAGCAAACGGGCAGCGCGTGGAACTTGTTCGGCCAGGCTGTGGATGGTTCCCTGAGTGGCCAGGCGTTGACGCCGCTCGTAGCGGTCAACCACTTTTGGTTCTCGTGGGCGGCGTTCAAGCCCGATACGCGCGTGTGGAAGGCGCGGTGAGGATGTTTTGTACGACAGCCACTGCGATGTCGTTTGACATCGGCGATGAGGACGTGTATTTTTCCTTCCACCGTCTTCCCTCGGATAAAGTGCGCCACCGGGGAGCAGCATTCCCAAGATCGGAACGATCCCATGTCCGATAAAGGAGGCTAATTTCCATGAAGAGAACTTCACGCCGTCAGTTTTTACGCATGGCAGGTGGCATGATGGCCACCGGGATGTTGGCTGCCTGCGCAGCGCCTGCTGCACCGCCATCTGGTGCGGGTCAACAAACAGCAGGCACTGCCTCAGAGCCGTCAACGAGTTCTGAACCGACGACCGCCAAGGGTGAGAAAGTTTTGCTGAAGTGGGATACCTTCCGCGGGCCAGGCACAGGATGGAACGAAGAGCGCATCAAGACCTTCCAGGAGCAGTATCCGAACGTCGAGATCGAATTTCGCCCTCTCACCGGTGCCAGCCAACAAGATAACTACGGCAAGATGTATGCTCAGTTCGCCGCGGGTGATCTGGGCGACGTGATCGCGTTCGATCCGTCTCACTTCCATTTCTGGCGCGCGATTGATAAGGGCATCATCGGTCCGCTGGATGAATTGGTCGCGGCCGACAAGACCGACCTAAAGCAATGGTTCGAGCAGTTCATCAATTTGCAGTACTACAAGGGCAAGCTGTATGGCCTTCCAAGCTGGGGGTGGGCCGGCCAGGACACCATCGTCATCAACGCTCTGCACTTGAAGGAGGCAGGCATCACACCGCCCGATCCGGTGGCTCACGATACATCCATGGACTCCTATGCCGAATGGGCCCGTCGCCTCTACAAGAAAGACGAGCGCTTCGGCTTGGGCATCGTCTACGATGAAGCTCACCTGGTGACGCTCACGCGCGCGTTCAACGGGGATCTGATTGACGCGGAAGGTAAGAAGTGCTTGCTCATGGATGACAAAAATGCGCAGGAAGCGCTGCGCTGGGCATACAAGCTGGCGGTGGAGGAGAAGATTTTGCCTCGTCCGGCGGATATGCAAAATATGGCCTCTGCCCTGCTTGACGGCAAGTTGTCCATGTACTGGGGCGGTTCGCTCAACGTGCGCAACTTCAAGCGCGACATTAAGGATCCAGCGGCAGCCGAAGCGACGCAAGGGTTGTTGCCCATGCGCACTGACGGCAGACCCCCGTCGCAGATCCGCGGTGGTACGTGGAACATCCTCAAGGATTCCAAGCATCCACAGGAGGCTTTCCAGTTCATCAAGCACATCACGAGCTTCGATGGCACCATGGGGTTTAACCTGGTCGCCGGTCAAGGTGCGTTCGTTCGCCCGGACGTCTTGCAGGAACTGGTCAAGAAAGATCCAGTTCACGAGTGGTTTATCCCCAATCTAGAGAAAGGCATTCCTGCGCATGCCCCGGCCAACTCACGTGGTCGCGAATATACCGATGCCTGCCAGCAGTGGGCCACGCGGATGATGGATCCTAACGAGAACATCTCGTTCGAACAAGGCTTGCAGGATTTGCACAACAACATCCAGAAGGTGTTGGATATGGATCCAGCGTAGCGCACTGGTTGCTGCCGTCACGATTCCGTGTTACTTGTGCATTTCGCGTGTGGTGGATCTACCGCACGCGAAATGCATATCTCGGGGAGGTAATGACATGACGGGTGCAACATCCGTCGTCAAGGCGCGAACGGGCAGGCGGACGTTCGCCTCACAACGCCGCCAGAACCTGTATGGTTACCTTTTTATGCTGCCTTGGCTGCTTGGCTTTTTCGGCTTGTTCATCGGCCCCGGACTGTACTCTTTCTACCTGAGTTTCACGAAATACGACGTACTCAGCCCTCCGGAGTTCATCGGCTTCAGAAACTATGTGAACATGGTCACCAATGATGACCTGTTCTGGCCGTCGTTGGGACGCACGGCTTATTACACCTTGCTCAGCGTGCCGCTGAGCGTGATCGGCTCAATGTTTCTCGCCATCTTGCTCAACTCGAAGCTGCGCGGCGTAACGATCTATCGCACCTTATTCTTCATGCCCTCCCTGGTGCCACTGGTTGCGTCGGTGTTGCTGTTTAAATGGTTGCTGAACAGCGATTTTGGCATCGTCAATCAAGGGTTGCGCGGCATCGGAGTTGAACGCCCTCCGGGCTGGTTCTCCGATAGTCAATGGGCGATTCCATCACTGGTGTTGCTGCGCTTATGGGGAGCGATCGGCGGCACGCAGATGATCATCTTTCTTGCTGGTCTGCAAGGGGTGCCCACCGAGCTCTACGATGCGGCTGCCATTGATGGGGCCAACGCCTGGCAATCCACTCGCCACGTGACCATCCCGATGCTGACGCCCACGATCTTTTTCAACACTGTGCTGGGCATCATCGGCGCGATGCAAACATTCGCAGCTGCATTCGTGGCTACCGAAGGTGGCCCCGGTTTTGCCACCTGGTTCTTTGCCCTGCATATCTGGAAGCAGGCTTTTGACTACTTCAACATGGGCTATGGTGCGGCGCTGGCATGGGTGCTGGCTATTCTCATCGTCATCTTGACCCTCATTCAGATACGCCTATCCAAGCGCCTGGTCTTCTATTACGGTGAGTGAGTACGACTGATGGCAACGACTTCAAGCCAATCTTCGACACCGGTCATCGCTGTAGACCATGCATCATCGCGCGCCCGGCGAAACCAACGTGCAAGGAAGCTTTTCATCTATACCACTCTGACGATCTTCGGCCTGTTCTTTGCATTTCCACTTTTCTGGACGGTATCGAGCTCGCTGCAGACATGGCAGGAATTGCGATCGTATACCCCCCACCTCTTGCCCGAGGTGCCGCAGTGGTCGAACTATGCCGATGTCTTCAGATTGGTGCCTTTTGCCCGCTGGGTGCTGAACAGCTTCACCATCGTGTTCATCACGATTCCAGGGACGATCTTTACGGCCACGATGACGGCCTATGCCTTCGCGCGCTTCAACTTCTTCGGCAAGAACATCTGGTTCATCCTATTGCTGAGCACGATGATGATCCCGGCGATCGTCACGTTCATCCCTCAGTACTTGCTGTTCTTCAACCTTAAGTTGATAGATACCTATGTCCCATTGACCATCGGCGCGTGGCTGGGGGGCGGTGCTTTCATGATCTTTTTGCTTCGCCAGTTCATCATGAGCATTCCGCGTGACCTCGACGAGGCAGCCACTATTGATGGGGCTGGACCATTTCGTATTCTGTGGAGCGTACTGGTTCCCCTCATGAAACCGGCTCTGACTACAGTGGCTATTCTGCAGTTCCTCACCGATTGGAACGATTTCTTCGGCCCGTTCATTTACCTCAACACCATGACGCGTTATACGGCGGCTGTCGGTCTGCGCACGTTCCAAAACATGGCGCTGGAGACCACCGACCCGCGAGATCACCTCTTGATGGCCGGCGCTGCTATCATGACCATTCCCGTGCTCGTGCTGTTTGCTGTGGCTCAGCGCTACTTCGTGTCCGGTGTGGTTCTGAGCGGGCTGAAAGTGTGAACTTGCGCCGGAGGGCCCAGAAAGACTTTCGCCCCGCACATCATTTGACGTTCACGCGAACCGGCGGCGTGACGTTGGACGCGGAGCAAGCCGTGTCTGTGCCGTCACCGCTCACCGTGCACACGCGGTACAGGTAGTCGCCGGGGGCCACGTTCGCGTCGGTGCACACGTAGAGGGTGCGACTGGTGATGGGCAGGGAACAGGTGCGCACCGTCCGCCAGGCTGCACCATTGTTGCTCGATCGCTCGACCAGAAATGCTCCGTTGAAGCGAATGTCGGTGAAGAGCCAGCTCAGATTGACCGAGTTCGTGTCGGAGATCGTGGTCGTCGTCGCACGCAACGCGCATGGCATCTGGGTGGGCGGGTAATCCAGTCGCACCACACCTCGAGCTGTGCCGCGACCGTTCACCGTGCTCACTGCGATCGTCCATCCGCTCACGCGATTGACGTCGGATGGGAATGCGGCGTAACTTACCCACAAGGGAACGGCGTTGCTCGATGAGCCCGTGACAGAGACGTAGGGTGCAGTGCGGTCGGACCCATTCAGTGATAACTGAAGTTTGCTGGCCTTGGAGCTGCCTCCTGTCGAACTCGTCCATGGCCGGATGTATGCCTGAATGCACCCCGGCATGTTGACCTTAAATTCGAATGTCTTGGCGACGCCGGCTTGAGCGGGCAGATCGAAAGCGAAGTCAACAGAGGTGTTGGGTGATACGGCTATGCCATGATCTGCCCGGGTTAACATCACAGTCAGTATCAGTGCAACTGCCGTGCCGGCCTGTGCAGCTACACGTTGTATTCGATAAGTCCACTGTGCCATGTTCGTTTGTCACAACGCGCATAAAGATCTGTAAGATTTCTGTGTTCATTCTCGGCGAGTCGTTCCCCCAACACACCGACCCGCCAGCGATGAACGGAGATATGTCAACAGTCGTCTCGCGCTGCACGTCTGTGACGTGCATTCGGCGATGCAAACAGGGATATTTTGGCCGACCCGGCCGAGATGTCAAAGTGCTAAGAATTCGTCGAGATCGGTGTCCGTGGTGCTGCGGTTTGATATTTGGGACGACGGCATCCGGCTGTTCGCAAAGTCGCCGTGCATTTTACGACGAGACGGGGAGGAATTGATCGGCCAGCGCCTGCGCCCACTGTTCATTGGCGTGTCGCGTTCGTCCCGCGTTGTGCGGCGTGTGCACCACATTGTGCCGCCCTAGAAGAGGATCGTCCAGCGGTAGCGGTTCAATGTCGAACACGTCGGCTGCCAGCGCTATCTCGTCGTTCAATACCCGCTCGCGAATGGCGGCCATATCGCAAATCGCGGCACGCGTCACCAGCACGATCAGACAGCCACGCGGCAACGAGTAGATGTGGTCACGGGTGATCAGGCCGCGCGTGCCTTGAGTCAAAGGGAGCATGGGGGCGAAGATGTCGGCATCGCGCATCAGCCAATCCAGATGAAAGACGCGCCGCGCGCCGCTGCGGTGGAAGCCCGGCTCGCCGGCATAGGGATCCCACGCTGCCACGTCGGCCCCGAGCATGTGGACGAAGCTGGCATAGCGGCTGCCGATGTTGCCGGCGCCGACGATGCGCACGCGCTTGCCCGCGATCGTTCCGTTGACGAAGCGCGAATCGTCGCCATATTGATAGCCGCGCTGGCCGGGTAGGCCGCGACCGTCTGGCGGATCGTAGTTCCACACGTCGTGGCTGTGAATCATCTCGGCATATGTCTGCGGGATGCGTCGCAAGGCGCACAGCGTGAGCGCCAGGGCGAACTCGGCTACGCTTTGTCCCCAGAATCCCTCACTCCGCTGGGCATACGTGCGCACACCGTGCGCGGCCAGAATCGCCTTCAACTCAGGGTCTTCGTTGGCACCGTATGCATGCAGGATGGCAGCCTCGCGCAACATCGGCATGCGCTGGATCGTTTCAGGGGTGACTCGCACGTTCAGCGCGACCAAGCGTTCGACGGTTGCCAGGTCGAGCACGACCTCGTGCAACGAACGATCGTCGCCGTGTTGAAGGCGGACGAATCGAAGTGGGCCTTGTTTGAGCCAGAGCGTGGCAAGGTGGTCGGCTGCGAAAGGCCATACGGCGTCGAATGCAGGGTGGACTGCGATCAAGCTGCCCATTGGGTGTGCGGTTTCGATCTGCAAGGCGATGTTCGAATGCTGTGTGTTGTAGACTAATTGCTCTCAAATGCAAGCGCTACTGCGATCGCCCATCGTTGCTGTCTGGGTCGCTGCTGTTCTCCTCGGCGCATGCACCCCGCTTGCCGCGCCGCCGACGCACGCCCCTGTTATCGTCCGAGTTGGCACCAAGGACTTCTCGTGGACGCCTATCGCGTGGCGCTGCCGCAGCTCGCCGCGCAGGGCTACCGATTCGAGTCGCCGGGATGTCCGTAAGGGCTGTTCTGCAAAGAAAGCGCGGACAGGATGAATCAGACGCCGAAAACCCTGCCTGAGCGTATCGTGATCGAGCTGCCAACTCCCATTACGCCTTCGTTGGCTTTTGCGTCTGTATGCTCCTCATCTATCTCTGATCTCTGAGCTTGCAAGAAACCTGGCTTGCATCTGATCCCGTCGTTCAAGCCGCGCTTGACGTTCGGCACGCAGCGGGCGAATCGGTCATCTGGCTAGTACAGGACTGGGCACCCAGCGATTGCGTGCGACGCGGCGCATTTACACAATGAGCCGTGTGGTCTTTACGAACCAAGTTGGTCACGGCTTTTCTAATCGTCGTGCTCGTGCCCGTTGTGGGCACCGGCCGGTAACTGGATCACCAGCCGCGTGCTGCAGGCGCGTGCGCTGGATAGCGCCACAGCTGACCTGCGCCAGCGGGCGGATCAGATCCAGCAGTACCTGGCCGATGTCCGTGCTGACCTGATCTTCCTGAGTGAGAGCCGCGTTGCGCGCGCCGCGATCGAGGCCGGGCCGGCTGCGCGCCAGGCTGTCTTAGAGCAACTGCAGGCCGATTTCGCTCACTACGCCGACACGCATCGCAACGTCTTCCAGCTTCGGTGGATCGATGCTGCCGGTCAAGAAGTCATTCGCGTGGATGCCTCGCCGCAGGGCGTGCGCATCACGCCGCCGGAGCAGCTACAGAACAAGGCCGACCGCTATTATTTCTCCGCGGCCATGCGGCTGCCGAAAGGTGCGGTGTATGTCTCGCCCATCGACCTCAACCGTGAGTTCGGCCGGCTGGATACGCCCTACAAACCGACCCTGCGCTACGCCACGCCGGTCTTCGATGCCGACGGCGCCGCGGCTGGCATCTTCATCCTCAACATGCACGCTGAGCCGATCCTCGCCATCGCCACTTCGCAAGATGACGAGGGCTTGCTTAGCCTGGTGGACATGCAGGGCTACTACCTAGCTCATCCCGACGCATCGCGCACCTGGGGCGGCCCAAGTGACCTGAACACGGGCGCAAGCGCCGCGCGCGACTATCCCGAAGCGTGGGCGGCGATCTCGTCAACGCTCAGGGGCGCCTTCCTGTCCCCGCCCCGGGATGCCTTCGAAGCGCTGGTCAGCGAAGTGCTCCCGCTCGGGTCCATGGATTCCAGCCGCCGTGTAATAGTGCACCAGCAACTGCGCCTGTTCGATGACGATGCGCCGCGTTGGGTGCTCATCCGCGACGTACCATACGCCAAGGTGTTCGCCTCAGTGTGGCAGTTTCGGATCACTGCCGTCGTGATCCTGGCCAGTGCCGTGGTCACGGCACTGGGCATGGCGGCGCTGCTATCGCGGCAGCTCGCTGCACCCATCGTGGCCCTCACCGGCCGCGTGCGCGATTTCGCCATGCGTTCGCCGGCCGCACGCATCGGTTCAGCGGCCTCGCCGAGCTTGAATACGCGCGACGAAGTACAGGCGCTCAGCGCGTCATTCGAGGAGATGGCCGCGACGCTCGACCGCTATCTGCAGCAACTCTCCCTCCTCAACCGCGCCGGCCATCAGGTCTCGTCGCAACTCGCCCGGGCCGACACGCTTGCGGCGGCGGCGCGGGCGGCGCGGCAGCTCTTGCCTGCTGAGTGCTGCGTGATCTCGGTCCCTACCGCGAGGGCGGAGATTGTGCGTCAGGTTGACGGCGATGCGCGCTGGGAACGCCACACGCGTGACGGCGACACCCAAGTGCTGCTGGCTAGGCTGAAGGATGAGGACGATTGGATTGCGGCCCGATTGCAGGGTGAGCCGTCCGGATACATGTTGTCCGCGCCGTTGCGCATCGGCGACCGTCTGGGCGCGATCCAGCTCTTCGGCGCCGCTCCGTGGCTGGTCGGCACCGACAGCGGTCACGCCTTGGCAACGTTGGCCACTTCCATCGCCATCGCGCTCGAAAACGCCGAGCTGTATGAGGACCTCGCCCTGCGACGCGCTGAGCTGCAGACGCTGGTGCAGCGCCTGATCACCAGCCAGGAGGAGGAGCGCAAGCTGATCGCTTTCGACATTCACGACGGACTGATCCAGATGCTGGTTGCGGCACGGCTGCAGCTACGCAACGCAGAGGCCGACCTCGGTGTGGATGCGCGGCGCGCCGAAGCCGAGCTGCGCGCCGGGCTCGATCAGCTCTCGTGCGCCATCGTCGAGGCGCGCCGCTTGATCGAAGGGTTGCGCCCGGCCACGCTCGACGACTTTGGCCTGGTCGAGGCTGTGTGCCAGCTCGCCGACAACATGCGAGAAGCCTGCGGGTGCCATGTGACCTTCACGGCCCAGCCATCCGACCTATCCGTGCCACCAATTGTCGAAATCACGGCCTTTCGCATCGTGCAGGAGGCCATCACCAACGCGCACAAGTACTCCGGCACCGACCGGCTGCGCGTTCAGCTCGCGCTCGGGGAGAATGAGCTCGCCATCGAGGTGCAGGATTGGGGCAGGGGCTTCGACCTGGACACGCTGCCGGAGTCGCGCGGCGTCGGCCTGATCGGCATGCGCGAGCGCGCACGGCTGCTCGGCGGCGACTGCGAGATCGTCACTGCCCCAGGCGCCGGCACGCTCATCCGCGCCACCCTGCGGTGGATGCCCGAGCCCAAGGCCGCGCCAGAGATGACCTTGTCATGAGCAGCGACGTCGAAGCTATCACCATCCTGATCGCCGACGACCACGCCGTGGTGCGCGAAGGGCTGCGCGCCATGTTCGAGCGCGAGGGGATGCGCGTGATCGGCGAGGCGCGCACCGGCGAGGAGGCCATTGCTATGTGCGCTCAGATTATGCCGCGTGTGGTGCTGATGGACATCCGCATGCCCGGGCTGGATGGCCTGCAGGCTCTGGCCGCGATCAAAGCCGCGCATCCGCGCGTGAGCGTGATCATGCTCACCTCGCATGCCAGCGCTGCCCATCTGGCGCGGGCGGTGGCCCTGGGCGCTGCAGGCTTTCTGTCCAAGGAGGTCGAGCCCGATAGCATCGTGGCCGCTGTGCGCGCCATCGCCAGTGGCGAACATGCGATCGACCCGGTTCTGCTGCAGCGCGCGCTCGCTGCGACCGGCACGGCGACCTTTGAAGCACGCGGCGCAGCCGAGGATGCGGCTGAGGCGCTCACGGACGCCGAGCTGCGCGTGCTGCGGCTGATCGCCCAAGGGCTGGACAACGACACTATCGCCAGAGCGCTCTCGCTCAGCGTGAATACGGTGAAGACGCACGTGCGCCACATCTTTGCCAAGCTGCGCGTGTCCGATCGCGTCCAGGCGGCTCTGTGGGCGGTGCAGCACGGCCTGGGCGACTCGCCTCACCCCATGGGGTGAGCTTTTTCATCCCGCAGGAGGACGACACGCGCAACCCCGCGGCATATGCTCTCCATGAATCCTTCGGAAGAGCAAGAGGAGGTATGCGCTTTGCGACATCATTCTTCACGATCCCTGGCGCGCATTGCGCTGACCATAGCAACGGCCGGCGTCGCAATCGGCGTGCTCGCTGTGCTGTCTGGCAGTCCTGGTACGCCAGTGCGTGCGCTATGGCTGCATGCACCCGCCGACCCACAGACCAGCGCGGTCTTCGTCAAGGCCGGTTGTATCGGCTGTCACACCATCCCTGGCGTGCCGGGCGCCACCGGCCTGGTTGGGCCAAACCTGTCCCGGATTGGCGCCGAAGCAGCGACGCGCAAGCCAGGCATGGATGCCAAGGCCTACATCCGCGAGTCAATCGTCGCTCCTGAAGCTTTCATCGCTCCGCAATGCCCGAACGGACCGTGTCCTTCTGGTGTGATGCTGGCCAACTTCGTTGACCGCCTCACACCGGCGGAGATTGACCTGATAGTGACCTACCTGTCTGGCTTGACTGGCGACGCGGTATCCGAGGCGCCGGCCTATGTGCTCAAGCCCATGGAGATCGCCATGCCGCTTGAGGTCACGACGCCGTTCACGGCCACTGGCAAAGAGTTCAAGCCAGCTGAGGTGCTGTTGGGCAAGTATCTGTTCTTCGACAACCGGCTGTCGGCCGACACCTCGATGAGTTGCGCAACGTGCCACCAGCCCGATAAGGCCTTCACCGACGGCAAGGCTCTGAGCAGCGGCTACCCCGGCAGCCTGTACTTCCGCAACACGCCGACGGTGATGAACATGGCGTTTATGCCTTTCGGTTACTGGGATGGCCGTCTAGAGGGCAGCAACGATATTCAGACCATCGTGCGCGACCACCTGACCGAGGCGCACTTCTTCCAGGCTGATGGCCGCATTCTGGTCGAGCGCATGAAGCAGATCCCCGAATATGTGCAGCTATTCAAAGATGCGTACAACGCCGGCCCCTCGTATGGCCGCATCCTGAACGCTCTGGCGGCATACGTGCTGTCGCTGAACTCGGCGCCGACGCCGTATGACCGCTTCATGGCCGGGGAAACCGGGGCGTTGAACGCCGACGCGCAGGCAGGGCTCGAGCTGTTCAAGGGCAAAGCTGGCTGCTCTCGCTGTCATACCGGCAACGCGCTAAGCGACAACAAGTTCTATGCCCTTGGCGTGCCCGAGAACCCCGAGATCTTCTCCGACCCACTGCGCCACATCACCTTCCGCCGCTTCTTCCGCACGCTGGGCGTGGCCGACTACCGCACCCTGCGCCGGGATATCGGATTGCGCGCGGTGACGCAAAAATCTGCAGACGCAGGCAAGTTCCGCACCGCGCCGCTGCGCGAACTGAAATATACCGCGCCGTACATGCACAACGGCACGCTGGCCACGCTCGAAAATGTGGTGCAGTTCTACGACGCTGGCGGTGGCCCGGGGAATACCGTGCTGCAGCCGCTGAATCTGACAGATGAGGAGGTCGGTCAACTGGTGGCCTTCCTCGAGAGCCTGAGCAGTCCCAGCCTGCCCGCCGTGCAAGCGCCAGAGCTGCCGGCCTACCAAATCCGCACGCTAGGAGAGAACCAATGAGTCAGACCAACCCGCAACCTCCCAAGAAATCCTGGGAAGACCAGGAGGTCACGAGGCGCGATATGGCCATCATCGTCGGCGCGGTCGTGGTCGCCCTCGTGCTGGTGAGTGGTGTGCTGCTGATCTTGCTCAACCCGCCCCGCGGGACTGAGCCGGCGGCTGAGCGGCCTGCGGAGTCGGCCACTGGCGTCGCCGTGGCGCCGCAGGCTACGCCAGCGGCCGCTGTTGAAGCGGCTGCTCCGGTCGCAGCGACGGCGACGCCGGACGACGGTTTCAACCCTGCCGATTATCCGGCGCTGGTCGTGTTGCCTCCCGTCAGCGCGCCGGCCGACAATCCCATCACCGACGAAAAGGTCGAACTGGGCAAGCTGCTGTATTTCGACCCGCGCTTCAGCGGCAGCGGCAGCATCTCGTGCAACAGTTGTCACCCTGCTGGCGATGGCACGTGGGCGGTGGGCAGCCCAATGTCGTTCGGCTACCCAGGCACCACGCACTGGCGCAAATCGCAGACGCTGTACAACGTGGCCTACTACACCAAGCTGAACTGGGACGGCAGCGCCACCAGCATCGAGCGCCAGAACGATGGCGCATGGCAGGGCACGATCGCCGGTAACGTCGACGTGGCCATGGTCGAGGAGCGCCTGGCGCAGGTGCCGGAGTATGTCGCTCGCTTCAAACGGGTATTCGGCACCGACTTCCCGCTCTACAGCGATGCTCTCAAAGCTGTGGCGACGTTCCAGCGCACGCTGAACTCGCGGAATGTGCCGTTCGACCGATACCTTCAAGGCGAGACGAACGCGATCAGTGCCGAGGCTAAGCGCGGCTATGAATTGTTCACGGGGAAGGCGCGCTGCATAGCCTGCCACAACGGGCCGCTTCTCAGCGACAACAGCTTCCACAACACGGGCGTACCCACGCCGGCAGAGTGGGCGACCAACCCTCTGCGTCAGATCACGGTGCGCTGGCAGTTCTGGTCGCGCGGCGCGAACCAGGAGACGTACAACACAGCCAAGAACGACCATGGTCTGGCGCTGGTAACCGGCAACCCCGACGACTTGGGTAAATTCCGCACGCCGTCGCTGCGCGAGGTGTGCTATCACCCGCCCTACATGCACAACGGCGAGCTGGCGACGCTCGAAGACGTGGTGGCCTTCTACAACCAGGGTGGCGGCAACGGCATCGGTCAGCGTGACCCGCTCATCCAGCCGCTTAACCTGAGTGCCGAAGAACAACGAGACCTGGTGGCGTTCCTGCAAAGCCTGTGCGGCGACAAGATCATCATCCAGGCGCCGCAGCTACCTGCTTATGGAGTGATACAGCCATGAGTGATTCCTGCAACTTGCAAGCCAAAATTAGCCGCCGGAGCTTCCTGTTTCTGAGTGGTGGCGCGCTCGCCTTGGTGGCCATGCCGCCGGAGCTGGCGCGGGCTGCAGCGGCGCGCGGGCTATCGCTAGTGCGCGTGAGCTATCCGCGTCAGAAGATCGGCCGGCTCAGTGCGCTACAACTCGGCAGGCCGGTGGCGTTTCAGTATCCGCATCAGCACCCCAACTGTTCAGCGCTGTTGTACAAGCTTGGGGCGCCAGCCGGTGGCGGCATCGGCCCTGACGGCGACGTGGTGGCCTTCAACAACTTGTGCACGCATCAGGGCAGCCCGATCCCATACTTCGACGCGGTCAACCAGGTGGCCGGACCATGCCCATTGCACCTGACCACCTTCGACCTCACCCGCCATGGCATGGTGATCAGCGGCCACGCTACCGACGGCTTGCCCCAGGTCGTGCTGGAGCTGGACGGCGACGACATCTATGCTACCGGCATGATGGGCTTGATCTTTGGTTTTCACAACAATGAGGTGATCCCATGAGCAGCTACATTCGCCAGAACCGCGTGCCCCTGCCGCCGCCTGATGCCAAGGTCACGACCACGGCGTGCGATTACTGCGTGGTGGCGTGTGGCTACAAGGTATACACGTGGCCAGTGGGCAAGGAAGGCGGCCCGAAAGCTGCGGAGAACGCCTTCAACGTTGATTTCCCTACCAGCACGCTGGGCTGGTGGATCAGCCCGAACCAGCACAACATCGTCAGTGTGAATGGCCAACCGCACCATGTGCTGGTAGTGCCTGACAACGACGCGACGGTGGTGAACCTCAAAGGCAATTACTCCATCCGCGGCGGCACCAACGCCTTGAAGGCATACAACCCGGATAAGCCAACGCGCGACCGACTGCTATACCCGCAGATTCGGGTGGACGGCAAGCTCGAGCGCGTGAGCTGGGATACAGCGCTGGACGTGATGGTGGCGGTGAGCAAGCACGTGCTATCCAAGTATGGCGAAATGGCCTGGGCAATGAAGACATACTCGTATGAGTTCTTCGAGAATACCTATGCCATCACCAAGCTGGCCTGGGGAAGCATCAACACGGCGGCCTTCGCCCAGCACGACAAGCCCGGCATGAGCAGCGACACTGGCGGCATGGACGACGCCGGCATCATCACCTTCAGTGCCAGTTACAAGGACTATGCCGCTGCCGACGTGCTGTTCATCAGCGGCACCGATCCATTCGAGACCAAGACGGTGGTCTTCACCTCGTGGATGCTGGGCAAGAAGCTGATCATGGTGGTGCCCCGCCGCACGGCGGGCGTAGCATATGCCGAGCAGAACGGCGACCTGCACCTGCCCGTCATCCCAGGCACCGATACCATTCTGCACCTGGCCATCAACCGCATCATTCTGGAGAACGGCTGGGAGGACAAGGAGTTCATTGATCGCTGGGTCGCCAACAGCTGGGAAGTGGATGCCGGGTTCGGCCGCGGGCCGCGTAACACGCCATGGCAGTGGCGCACGACGTGGGGCCAGTTCCAGAGCAACTACAAAGACTATAAGGAATGGCTGCTCAAATATGAGCCTGCTGAGCTGGAGAAAGCAGCGGCGACCACGGGCGTGCCAGCTGAGAAGATCCGCAAGGCTGCGGAGATGCTGACCGGCGCTGGTGGTCCGCGCCCGAAGGCCTCGTTCAACTTCGAAAAGGGCAACTACTGGAGCCACAACTACCTGAACACGGCCTCGTTGGCCGCGCTCGGTCTGCTGTGCGGTGCCGGCAACCGGCCCGGCCGCGTGATCAGCCGCCTGGGTGGGCACCAGCGCGGCTGGATGGCGGGCGCCGCTTATCCGATGGATAAGACCCCGGAGAAACTGCCCGGCCGCCGGCGCAACCAGCTCGACCTCGACCGCTGGGTGATGGATGGCCACGTGCGCTTCGCCTGGGTGATCGGCAACACATGGACGGGTGGTCAGGCCGCCAGCCAATTCCTGGCCGCCGCGCTGCGCAGGTTCACGCGCGAGAACCCGAACCAGGTCACTTCGACCAACAAGGACGAGATCATCGCGACGCTGCTGGCGCGCGTGGACAGCGGCGGCATGGTCATCGTGGACTCGGACATCTACCCAGTCGAGCCGATCAACACCGAGCTGGCCGACATCGTGTTGCCTGCTGCGCAATGGGGCGAGCACGATGTCACGCGCTGCAACGGCGAGCGGCGGCTGCGCCTGTACTCCAGGTTCTACGACCCCCCCCGGCGAGGCGAAACCTGACTGGTGGGCGATCGCCCAGTTCGCCAAGCGGATGGGCTACGAGGGTTACGACTGGAAGGATGGCAACGACGTGTTCGAGGAGGCTGCGCGCTTCAGCCGCGGTACTGTGCTCGACTACTATCCGCTGGTGTGGCTGGCCAAGCGCCAGGGCAAGCGCGCACACGATCTGCTGCGCGAGTACGGTACCGAGGGCATCCAGACACCGATCCGCTACGAAGGCGGCAAGCTGGTCGGTACCGAGCGGTTGCACGACCCAGAGCTTAAGGTAGGGCCGCCTGAGGGGCCGACCGTGCATCCGAAGTGGCTGTTCGAGTTCGATACGCACAGCGGCAAGGCTCTGCTGCTCAAGACGCCCTGGGAGGTGGTGAGCGATTACCAGGCGCGCATCACGCCCGATCCGGCTAAGGGCGAATTCTGGCTAACCAGCGGGCGCGTGAATGAGAAGTGGCAAAGCGGCTCCGACGACGCGCGCAAGCCCGTTATTCACGCGCGCTGGCCCGAGAACTTCATCGAGATTCACCCCGACGACGCCGCAAAATACGGGATCGAGAGCGGTGACTATGTGCGCCTGTTCAGCGACGATATCCTGGTGCAGACCGACGGCTGGATCCGGGTAAAAGGCTACCGATTCACCGACCTCGACAAGGCCGGCTACATTCAGCGCACCAGCGCAGAGATTCGGGCTGTGGCCATCGTCACCGACGACATCCGGCCTGGCGTGCTCTTCAGCTACTTCCTGTTCCAGAACAACCCGGCCAACGCGCTGGCCCACGCCGTGCCTGACCCGATCTCGAACGCGCCGCGGTATAAGCTTGGCAAGGCCCAGATTGAGCGCATTGGCGAGTCGCCCTACAAGAGCGCATTCGACCAGATGTCGTTCAAGCCGCGCACGGTGGTGCCGAAGGCTTCGGGGTAATCTCGTGATGCACAGCGCGGCGCAGCGAGCCATGCAGCCCGCTGCGCCGCGCCGGACTCGCTGGATAAGATGTTCGATCTCTCGCCGTACGAACCGCGCCTGCTGGCCTTGCATGACCACATCTGTCCGCGCCAGGTGCTCGGTCTGCGCATGGGGGAGTTGGCCGGCCGGCTAATGCATTTAGACTTTCCGCAGGCCGGCAAGCGCGCCCTCGCACTGGTTGAAACCGATGGTTGCTTCGCCGATGGCGTGATGGTGGCTACCGGTTGCTCGATCGGCCATCGCACGCTGCGCCTGATTGACCACGGCAAGGTCGCGGTGACGTTCGTTGATATGCAGAGCGACCCAACGATCGGCTGGCGGATCTGGCCGCATCCTGAGGCGCGCCGGCGCGCACTGGCGGCGTGCCCGGACCAGCGCAGCCGCTGGCACGCCCAGCTCGCCGCCTACCAGCGCATGCGCGATGAGGAGCTTCTGTGTGCAGCACGGGTCGAGTTGCTGATCTCGGCGCGCGGCCTAGTCAGCCGGCCGCACGTGCGCGTGACATGCGCGCAGTGCGGTGAGGAGATTGTGAACGAGCGCGAGCGCATCGTAAACGGTCGCGTGTTGTGCCGGCACTGCGCCGGTGAGAGCTACTTCAGCAGCCTGCACGACTATGTCTGGCGCGCCGCAGAAGCGGTGAACGCTGCTGCCTGCGCCAATCTATGATCCTGATGCTGACGTATCTCGGTGATATGTGCGAATCGCACTGCGTTTGATGCTTTCAAAGCAGCCCTGGAACTGCAACCCGGCTCCGTTCCACCAATCGCTGGACTGGATGGGCTGGTTCCGATTGGCGTAGGCGATGTCGAACTTCTGGCCGACAATGGCGCCGCCAGCCGCATCGTCAGTTTGAGTGCGTTCACGAATAGGGGCAAGAACCTCCCGCAGGTTGCTTGCTTGAGTCCAGCCCAAGACCTGCGCGAAGGTTGTCGCTGCCCTGGTTGCGCGGGCGACCACATAGAGTCGCCCCTACAACGGGCAGCGGGGTGTGATGTAGGGGCGGCCCTGCGTGGCCGCCCGCCCATACGCGCCAAACGCGGGCAGGCACATAGGCCTGCCCCTACAACAAAATGCCCCCGTATGTGAACGCACCCGTCAGTTTATATTCGCCGGGCAGGTTGTATGACGGAACGAGAAGGCGTTTTGATGTTACGTCGTTGCGTGGCTGGGAGTGCGCGTTGAGTTCGACAAACCCATTGTCAATCTCGAATATGCCTCCCCCAACGCCTCCGGTCCGCCCACGTTGCCGGGGAAGACCACGTAGATTGCGCCGGGATATCGGCTCTCCGATCCCAGTCGCCAGACTGGTACGCCCGGCAACAGTTGCCCGAGCACCATCGCGCGCCGCACGTTCAGCCCTTTCGTCGCCACATCGCTGCTGGTGATGCCGCCCTTGGCCAGCACATAGCGCGGCCGGGCCGAGATGCCGCGCACAATGGCAACCAGCGCGTCGCTGACGCGGCTGCCGATGGCCAGGCTGTGGGCGGCGTCGGCGCCGGTGATCAGCCGGCGGCTGGTGTAGATCACGGCGTCTCTGCCTGCTCCAATCAGCGCATCGGCCTGCACGGAGCAACGCGCGATCTCGGCATCACGTCGGGTGTCGTCGAGCAGAGCTTCCACGTCAACCTCGATGGCAGACACGCCTCGATCCAGCAACACCTGCAACTGGCGCGATGTCTTGGGTATGTGTGAACCGACGACGATCAGCCCACCCGGTGGTGCCGGCGCCCTGCTTCCCGGCTGAGCATCTTCCCCGAATATCTCCTCCATCGTCAACAGCGGTTTCTGCGCGATGCCCGCGCGCGCCCGCGCGAACGATGCTGCGGTGCGATACAGGAAGGTGCAACCGTCTGCCTCGGCCAGCACACACGCCAGGGCGACGACTTCCAGATCGCGTTCGCTGGCGGCATTGACGATGCACGCATCGCCTGGCTGGAGGGCCAGCAGCCTGGCCTTCACGCGCTCAGGGCCGCCGGTGCGGATGTCGTCAATCGAAATGCTCGCTACGTTGTTCGCGCGGATCGCGCCACCTGTTTTCTCCTCGATCCATTCACGCAGGTTTGAGGTGCGGTAGCCGAACGATGCATCTCGGGCGAACTCGGTCTCGCCGACCGGCATGAGCTCATTGCCGTACGCCACGTAGTGCACGTCGTCAATCGTGTAGCGCCCGCCGGCGAAGAAAGCCGGGATGAGGAGGTAGGGAGGTCGCTGGTACGAGGCCGAGAGCGAGAGCCCGGAGATTGGGAATCGAGCACCGCGAGTGGGGAGTTGGCTGCCGAGTGCCTCGGCCAGCGCGTCCACTTCGCCGGGTAAGTGACCACGCAGCGTGCTGTCGCTGCGGCTGATGACGACCATCTTTGCCCTTCCGGCCGGAGTGGGAGCGGACGTGAGGGCCAGTCTCGCCCGTGCCAGATTCGCGCCGATCTGCGCCATGACCGCGCGCGCATTGTCCGGCGTCATGGCGCGGGTGTTGGTCAACACATAGAAAGCGGGTGAATCACGGCCTAACTCGTCGCGCAACGACTCGAACGACCACTCGGTCAGCACCGGGACGTCGTGCACGGTTTGTGTGCCGGTTGGGTCGTCGTCCAGCACGACGACTTTCTCCCCCGACTCGCATACCCGACGTTGGATTTCCGGCAACACGTCCCCTGGCCATTCCGGGGGCAAGCGATCGAACAAATCGTGCTTATTCAGAGCCATGGTTTGTCGGGGGCGCCGCTTTCAGATCACCAGCACGCCTTTGTGATATTTGCCCGGCATGGCGTTCATTTCCTCGAACACGCCTGGCGCGTCCCACATGCTGAACTCGGTGGCGACCTTCGGATAACGGATCTTCCCCTCGGCCAATAGCTGCAGCGCCTCCGGGAAACAGTTCGTGGATGCGCGCGAACCGTGGATGGTCATCTCTTTGCGCGTCAGGTCGAGGCCGGGGATCTGGATCATCTGTCCTTTCTTCAGCAGGCCGACGATCACGATGCGCCCACCATGGGCGACCAGGTCAACCGTCGCTTCCATTGCCCTGGCGTTGCCGGCTGCTTCGATCACGCACGGCATGCCCTCGCCGCTCGTGATCTCCATCACTCGGTCGAGCAGCTCGTCGTCGCTCGGCAGTGCCTCTGCGCCGAGCGTCCTGGCGAATTCGAGCCGATCCTGCACGACGTCGGTCACATATACATGCGCACCCTTGGCGCGCGCGACCTCGATCAACGCCAGCCCGATCGGCCCTGCGCCGAGGATGAGGACGGTGTCGCCGGCATGCACCTCGCCGCGCCGGGTGGCCTGCACGGCGATGGCGATTGGTTCGGCAAATGACGCCCATGCCGGCGAGAGGCCGGGCGGCACTTTGTGGATGTTCCTCGCCGGTGCGACGACGTATTCCGCAAAACCGCCTGGGCGATGGATGCCGATGATCTCGAGGTTGATGCAACAGTTGGGCTTGCCCACGCGACAGGCGTAGCACTTGCCGCAGCCGATAAACGGCTCGACCACTACCAGCTCGCCGACCTGAATTCCGGTGACGCCCTCGCCTGTGCTATGCACATAGCCCGCGATCTCGTGTCCGCCGATGACCGGGTAGTGCGCATACGGGTTACGGCCCTGATAGATATACATGTCGCCCGCACAGATGCCGGTGGCTTTTACCCGCACGACCACCTCGTCCGTGCCGGCGCTGGGTGAATCCCATTCGCCGACGCGCATCTTTTGTGGCGCATCGAAAATGGCTGCTTTCATGCGTTCGTCCCTCCGTCTGTCCTATCTGGATGGGCTATACGTCTTTCCCCACTTCGATCTCGTCACCCGGCGCCAGCACCACGCTGCGCGGCGTGTGCAGGCCGTGCGCTTTCGCCTGGCGCAAATGCCCGTTAAATAGATCCAGGTCGCGCGCGGCTTCGGGGTGCGCCGGGTTGCAGTAGTGACAAGGCAACACGGTCTGTAAGCCGAGCCATTGTGCCGCCAGCGCGCTTTCGTAGGGACTCATCTCGCCGGTGATCAGTTTGCCTGGTCCTGGCACGCGCGGCACAATCTCCCACGGTTCGGTGACGCCCAGGCAGCCGATGGTCGGCTTGTGTAACTCGGCGATCAGCTTGAGGTCGCTGAAGATGGCTGTGTCGCCGTAGTGATAGAAGCGGCAGTCGTCCAGGTAGATCACGAACGACATCGGCACGCCACTGGCGTAGCTGCCGTCGGGCATTTTGATCTGTGACCAGTGATGGCACTCGACCGGATAGATCACGATACCGTCCAGCTCGACCGCAATGCTCCATGTGGTCGCGCGCACCTGCTCGGTGGGGATGCCTCTGGCCAGCAGATAGTTCTTGACCTCGCCGCCGCAGATGACGGGCGCGGCATAGTGTCTGGCAATAGCCTCGGTATCGCCCAGGTGGTCCCAGGCTGCATGCGAGACCAGAATCATATCCACGCGCTCCAGTTGGTCATGTTTGAGCGGACTGCCGGGATTTTCGTCGAGAAAAGGGTCAACGATGATGTGCTTGCCTTTATCAGTGATCAGCTCGTATGCGGCGACGCCGAAGAAGCGAATGCGTGTTCCCATGTTGAAGATTAGAAATCTGGAGGTTGGGGAAACTTGATCTCCAATCTCCGATCTCGGCCATGTCGGCTATGCGACGCGATACAACGGCGCATGACCATCGAGCACGCGCAGGATATTCTCGACGGTCACTTCGCCAAGCTTGCGCAGGCCATCGTGCGTTTGGCCGGCGCTGTGCGGAGCAGCGATGAAATTGTCCAGCTTGAGCAGTTCGTTGTCGCCCGGCGGCTCCTTCGAAAAGACGTCGCACGCCGCGCCAGCAATGCGCCTTTCGCGCAGCGCTTCAGCCAGCGCGCGCTCGTCCACCAGCTCGCCGCGCGCAGTGTTGATCAGGTAAGCCGTCGGCTTCATCTGCGCCAGCGTCGTCGCGTTGATCAGAAAGCGTGACTCGTCGGTCACCGGTGCATGCAGGGTGACGAAGTCGGATTCGGCTAGCAACTCGTCGAGCGACAGATAGCGCACGCTGTATTCCTGCGCGAATGATTCGTGCCGAAGCACATCGTAGGCAACGATGTGCATGCCGAAGCCTTTGGCGCGCCTGACGACCTCGCGGCCAATCTGCCCGAGGCCGACAACCCCAAGCGTCTTGTCGCGCAACTCCACGCCGACGATGCGAGGCCACTGTCCCGCGCGCACGGCGCGGTCGCCTTGCGGGATCTGGCGCGCGCATGCCAGCAGCAGTGCCATGGCCATGTCGGCCACGCTATCGGCAATCGCCCCGCCGGCGATCGCGACAATCACATGATGGGCCCTGGCAGCATCGAGGTCAATGTTGTCGAAGCCAACGCCGTGCTTGGCGATGAGCTTGAGGCGGTGCGCGCTCTCCAGCACGCGCGCGGTGACCGGCTCGGTGCCGCTGATCAACACGTCGAAATCGCCGATCACGCCCGCCAGTTCCGCTTCGCTTGGCGCGCGGCCCCAGGGGTTGCTCACCAGCTCAACGCCCGATGAGATCAGGCGCCGCACGGCATCCGGGCAATTCGGCCCGAACGAGCGCGAGGCGACGAGGGCTTTGTAGTGGGTCATGTGAAGAGAGTCAAGAGTCACCGGGGAAGTTTCTACGTTTGTCTTGGCAAAAGTTCGATCAGCCCCTCGATGGCGATGGCACGGATGGGCGAAGCGTCCAGGCCCTGGCACGGAATGGGCAGGCCGACGAAGAAGAAGCGCTGGCTGCCGATCTCGCCCAGGTTGCGCAGGCATTCCACCACCGGAATATCCACGTCGGCGCGAAAGAACAGGTGATGATTCGGGTGGTCATTGCGGCCGCGCACCTCGAAGCCCGACGAGTCGGTGCCCAGCAGCTTGATCCGTTTCTCCAGGGCCAGCCATTCGGCTGCGTCCTCGGCCAGATACGGCCGCTGGTGCGAGGCCGAGGTGCGATATTGTCCATCGCGCCCTTCCCACAGGATGACGATGTCACGGTCTTGCACATCGCCGGCGGCCTGGATGTCGGCCAGCGTGATCGGCTCGTTCACCTGCTTGTGTCGAAAGTCGAGTCGGATGGCCGGGCCGATGAACGTCTCGGCAGGGTAGCCGGCGGTATCGCGGCCGTCGGCGTAGAAGTGCCGCGCCACCTCGACGTGCGTGCCGCTGTGTGACCACATGTACACGTCGTGCATGATGTCGCCGGTCGGCGTGGTGCGGGGCGTCCCGCGCTGCTTGATCTCGACAGTGTATTGCTCCTCGCCGGGGATTAGAGTGTGCGTCAGGTCAATGATTCTGTAGGTTGATCTTTCGTTTGCCATCTTTTGCCTCATCGTAGGTGCTGGAGTTGCCGGTTGTCATTCCGAACCCGGGATCGGCCCGCGATCGGAATGAGGCGCTGACGTTTCGGTTGTGAGCAGTTTTGCTCGCGCCGTTGCTCGTTGGTCATGACATCGCCTCCACCTGTGCACCCTGCACGGCAATTTCCGGGGCGTAGACCGCGTATGCGCCGGCCTGGTGTAAAGCCTGGACGATCGCTTCACGAGTTTCGTCCGTCGCCAGCGCGATCATGATGCCGCCGCCACCGCTGCCGCTGAGTTTGGCGCCGGGCGCACCTGCGCCGATCGCTGCGTCAATCAAACGCTCCAGCTCCGGACAGCTCACGCCGATCTTCTCCAGCGCGAGCTGGTTCAAGTTCATCAACTTGCCGAGCAAGCGCCAGTCGCCCTGTTCCAGGCCTTTCTGCGCCGCTTCGCTGAGCGCGCCGATCATCTCGAAGTAGCGCATACGTGTGGGGTCCCCGGCCAACCATTCGCGCACGCGTGAATTCACTTCGCTGGTCTGGCCGCGCACGCCAGTGTCGCCGATCACAAGTTGTAACCCGGGCGCGACCGGGATGCGCTCGCCCCACGCCTCTGTCGAGTAGCGAATCACGCCGCCGAGCAGCGATGTCTGCGTGTCCAAAGCCGAGGCGATCCCGCCGTGCGCGATCACATCGCCCAGATAAGCCCACGCGCCGATTTGCGCCTGGTTCTGGGCGCCCGGCGACAGGTCGGCCTCGCCGGCTGCAAAATGGTAGAGCGCCCGCGCCAACGCGGCGTGTGCCGCGCCGCCCGATCCCAGGCCGCCCGATCTCGGGATCTCGCTGGCGAAAGCAATGTCCAGGCCGTCTTCGAGCGCAGGGATGCTACGCATGGCGTGGGCGATGATGTACTGGGCCGGCGCGAAGTAGTCGCGAGCGGCCAGTTGTCGGATTGCCGCGTAGTCGCCGGCTGCTCGCCACTCATCTACCTGCCTGCCCAGCGCGATGACCTCGTCCCTGGTAAAGGTGCGGGCGTGTCCTTTGCTCTGCAGGTGATAGAAATATCCGCCCCGTCGAATGTGGCATTTGATCCGCAGTCCCACGCTGGCCGCGATCGCGACTTGCCCACGATTCACGGCATGCTCGCCGAACAGGATGGCTTTTGCCGGGGCGCTGGTGATCACTTCGTCCATTGCGGAAGTCTCGAGGGCCTTTTAGCCCGGCGATCCAAAGTATCTGGCCTGCAGGTAAGCCACGCTTTCGATTGCCCAGCGCTCCTCCAGGGCGATTGTCTCTTCGATCGTCGCCTGCTGAGGCGCCCATTGTTCGAGGATGGCGTTGAAGTCGCGATCCGTCAGCGCTTTCAACCGCGGCAGCAGCCAGTCGAGGTCGCACATCCCTTGCCCAAACGGCGCGCCGTGGATGACGAAGCCCTGATGGCTGGGCAGTCGCTTGATCACGTATTCCTTGATGTGCAGGTTGACGACGTATGGCCCCAGCACCTCGGCCACATGTTTCATCGGCTCCTCGCAGCCGAGGGAATTGGCCACGTCCAGGCAGATGCCGATCGGCGCGCCGCGCATGGCTTGCATCAGCCCGGCGAGGGTCGAGGCGTGGAAGCGATCGTGGTTTTCGATGGCCAGCGTCACGCCGCGCCGTTCGAACTCGGGCAGCACTGCCTGCAACGTCTCGACGATCTCTGGCAGATCCGGTTGGTGCCCGGGCGCGTCAATGACGCAACGCAGGATGGGCGAGCCAATGCGCTCGGCAATTTGAGCATAGCGCTTCAGGTGATCGGGCTGAATGCCGCGCGTGCCGGCTTCCAGGGCGATGCCGAGGCGCTGCGCTTCCGTCGTCAGTGCGTCCAGATCAATTTCGTGCAGCGGCATGTTGTTGGCAATCTGCACGACGCGCACATCCATTTCGGAGGCGCGTCGCAGCAGCGTCCGCCAGTCGAGCGGTTTCGAGGGTGGGGGATAGCCGCTGATGCCGCAGCCCCAGCCGTAGGTGTATGAGCTGATTCCTAACTTCATTCGCTTTTCGTGTTACTTCATGCGCACTGCGTGTTGTGCACCGCGTGTTAAGTGGCTGGGACGTGCGCGATCTCAGCCACGCTGCGCTTCACGCTCTCGACGCTCAACAGTTTGTCCTTCCAGTCCGGTTGCAACATCGCTCGCTTGGCTTGTGCGATGGCGTAGTTCGCGCCATCGCTGAGCGGGAAGCCGCTCACACCGAAGACGCTGGCGAAGATCGTGCGCACATGGCCGGAGAGAAATTCGAATGCTGCCTCCGCGGGCACGCCCCTCCTTACCACTTCGTCGTAGGCCTCCTTCATCACGGCGATGCACGTGCCGACGGTGGTTTCCACCAGCGCCGGCTCGAGCAGCGCCATCTGCTCAGTGGTCACGCGATAGGCGTTCATCACCGGCGCATAGATGGCGCGGGCGATGCGCTCGCCGTTGGCGTAGTCCTCTTCCGGGCCGTGGTGCAGCGCACAGACGATGTGTTGCCGGGCGTGCACGCCGCCGAACCAGTCCGTGCGCGCTGCGGGGTCGGTCTCATCGTTGAACAGCGGTGGGTGGCAGGGATGGGCGATGAAGTAGGTCAGGTCGTCGCGCCGGGCCAGCGCGCCGGCGTAGGCTGCCGCGGGGTCGAGGGTGATGACCATGGTGCGCGGCCTGAGCATGGGCACGATGTCGTGCGTGATCTGGCCCAGCAGCGCATCGGGCACGGCCAGGATAACTGCTTCGGCATGGTGCACCGCCTCGTCTTGTGGCGTCGGCGTCAATCCGCGTCGCGCCAGCCGCTCGATGCCCGCCGGGCTGACCTCGACGTAGCGCACGTCGAATGCGTCGTTCTTCATCAAGTTGTCGGTGATGCGGCAGCCCATCTTACCGCCCGCGCCCATGAGTGTGATTTTCATAGTTTTAGTGTTGAGTGTGGGGTGAGTCTCCGAATCCAAAACTCAAGATTCGCAACTCACCATTTGCTTCCGGCGAAGAAGCCACCATCCACGTAGATGGTCTGGCCGGTCAGGTAGCTGGAGGCGCGCGAGGCGAGCAACAGAGCCACGCCGGCCATCTCTTCCGGCAGGCCGGGCCGCCTCATCGGGATTCGCTCCAGCAGCCACCTGCTGCGGCGCTCGTTTCCCCATAAGCCTTCTCGGGTGAGTTCGGTCATCAAGAAACCTGGGGCCAGACAATTCACCTGGATGTTGTGCTCGGCCCACTCGACGGCCATCGAGCGGGTGAGCGCATCCAGCCCGGCTTTGGCCATGCCGTAGACCGAGACGTCGGCCAGGCCGATGCGAATGGTCGCCGAGCCGATGTTGATGATTTTGCCGCCGCCTTGTGCGATCATGAACGGCGCGACGGCCTGGCTGAGGAAGAACGCGGCACGCAGGTGCACGGCCATGATCTTCTCGTACTCGGCTTCGGAGAACTCGAGGATCGGTTTGCGATAGTTGATCCCGGCGCAGTTCACCAGGATGTCTACCCGCCCGAACGATGCCACCACGTCGTGGGCAAGCTTGCGCGCGGCTTCCACTTCGCTCACGTCGGCGGCGAAGGTCTCGACGCGCACCGGCAACCCTTCGAACGTCGCGCGCCTGGCTTGCAGCTTGGAGGCGTTCTTGCCGTTCAGGGCGAGGTGCGCTCCTGCGTGCGCGAAGGCCGTGGCGATGGCCATGCCGATGTCGCCGCTGCCGCCGGTGATCAGGGCCACTTTGTCCTTCAATGTAAAGAGGTCGTTCAACTCCATGACTGGCGACGATAACCGAATTTCGTTCGACTGCCCGCTCTCGGTTTGCGACTTCCGACTCGATGCCAAAGGTCGAGAGCGGAGATCGGCAATCGCGAGTTGCCCTCGTCACTTCACCGCTCCAAGCGTCAGCCCCGTCACCAGGTAGCGCTGCATTAGCAACGTCGCGATCACCACCGGCAGCGTCGCCAGGAGCGACACGGTAGCCGCTTCGCCCCAAAACGCCGCTTCCGGCCCGAAATAGGACGTCAACTTCACCGGATAGGTGATCACGTTCGTGCGCGACAGCACCAGCGCAAACAGGAACTCGTTCCAGTTGAAGATGAAGGTGAAGATGCCGGTGGCGATCAGCCCAGGTGAGGCCAGCGGCAAGGTGATCGAAAAGAGCGTGCGCAAGCGCGATGCGCCATCCACCTGCGCGCTCTCCTCGATTTCGATCGGCACCTCGCGGATATACGACCGCATCATCCATACCACGAACGGCAGGCTAAACGTGGCATATAAGACGATCAGGCCATGAAAGGTGTCCACCCAGCGCAACGCGCGGAAGAGCAGAAACACCGGAAAGACCACCGACACCGGCGGCAAAAAGCGCTGCGACAAAATCCAGAACGCGAAGTTGGGGCCGCCGGTTCTGTAGCGCGCCAGGCTGTAGGCGGCCAGCGTGCCGACGATCAGCGCGATCAACGTGGCGCTGGTCGTCACGATCAGGCTGTTCCCGATGGACGTCAGGCCGCCGGTGCGCACGACCTTGTCGAGATTCTGCGCAATGTTGGGGCTGGCGGGGATCCACACCGGCGGATTGCGAAAATACTCGCTGGAGCTTTTGAAGGCGATCGTGGCGATCCAAAAGGCCGGAAAGCCGAAGAACCCCAACGCGCCGACAAGCAGGGCGTAGCGCCAGGCATAGGTGCGCGCTTTTTGCCAGGTCCGTTTGCGCGCGGCGGTCGGCGCGAGGGTTTTGTATGCGCTCGTCGTCATGCCATCCGCTCCTGGTCTGCCGACATGCGCCGCCAGAGGAAGGTAATGGCCACCGATACGATGGCGATCAGGATGAGCGTCAAGGCAGCCATGTAGCTAATCCGGAAATTGCGAAAGCCGACCGAATAGGCGTACAACGAGATCGTCTCCGTCATCGTGCCCGGGCCGCCATTGGTGAGCGCGAAGATGATGTCGAACACCTTGAACGCGTCTAATGCGCGAAACAGGATCGCAACGGCCATCACCGGCCATATCAGCGGCAGCGTGATGTAACGCAGCGTTTGCCAGCTCGAGGCGCCGTCAATCTCGGCGGCCTCGCGATATTCGGGATTGATCGCCGTCAGCCCGGCGAGCAACACCAGGAACATGAACGGCGTCCACTGCCAGATCTCGGTGATGAAAATCGCCGGCCATACGGTGACCGGGTTGGCCAACCAGACCAGCTCGATCGGCCTGCCGGCGAACCAGCCGAGCACCTGATTGATCGGGCCATATTGCGTATCCCACAGCATGCGCCATGTGTAGCCCACGATGAGCGGCGCGATGACCACAGGCAGCATCAGGATTGGTACGATGAAGCGCTTGCCGGGGAGATGGCCTATCAGTGTTTGCGCCAGGATGAATCCGAGCAGGAGTTCGAACGTGACCGCCACCCCCGTGAAGAACAACGTGTTGCCCAGCGCGTTCAGGAAGCGCGCATCACGAAAGGCGTCCAGGTAGTTCTTCGGGCCGACGAATGTGCCGACGGCGGTGCGCGCATCAATGTTCTGAAAGCTGACGACGATGGCGTAGAGCAATGGAAAGAGCACGATCGCCAGGATCATGACGGTCGCGGGGGCCACGAGCACGTATTTGCCCTTGCGCTTGTCGGATAGGGCGCGAATCGAAGCAAGCATCCTGTTTATCGGGGTGGAGGGGTATCTGATGCGATACCCCTCCCGTCGAATCATAGCGCCGGCGCTTACGGGTAGGCGTTCGCCCCCAAACGGGCCTGCCAGTCGGCGTAGGCCGCTTTCTGGCTTTCCACGCCGATGCGCTCGGTGATGGCGTTCCACTCTTCTGCAGCTTTATCCAACGCGGCTTTCGGATCGCCACCCGAGTAAGCGGCGGTGATGGCGCGATCCAGCGCTTCCTCGTACTCGCGCGCGCCGGGGATGCCGAGGTCGGCCAGGCCGGTGGCTGCGCCTTCTTGCAGCACTTTCAGATACTCGGCAGCGTTCGGCCAGAGCTTGGCGTAATCCGGGTCGTTGAAGTGGCTCATGCGGTAGGGATCGCGCAGTGCGAAGGGGATCTTCACGCGCTGGCCGCTGATCTCCGGGCTGGTCAGCCACTGGATGAATGCGTAGGCAGCCTCTTTATTCTTGCTGTTCGACGAGACGCCGAGCATGAAGCCGACGGCCAGTTCGGAGTGACCTCCGGGCGACACGGCGTAGCCTACCTTGCCGGCGACCTTGGTCTTGGGCACCCATTCCAGTTGTTTGCTCTCCAGGCCATAGCCCTCACTCCAGCGTCCGATCGGTGGCCAGGTGATGATCATGCCAAGTTTGCCGTCCATCCAAGCCTGCAGCACTTCGACGAAGCCCCACTTCTCCACGCCGGGCGGCATGTTCTTGTTGGCATTCACCATGTCGGTCAGCGTCTTCACGCCGATGTCGCTGTTGATGGTTGCCCGCATGTCTTCGTCGAAGAAACGGCCTCCGTTGCTGCGGAATTGTTCGTAGAACCACAGGTAAGTGTTGCCGGCCGTGCGTTGAATGGCGCACCCATACTCATTGTTGGCCTTGCCTCTTTCGGTAAAGAAGCTGCACACCTCATCCCATTCCTGCCAGGTCTTCGGAGGCGTAAGCTCGCGGTTGTAACTGGCCTTGAAGTCTGCCTTGTTCTTGTCGTCCTCGAACCAGTCGCGCCGGTAGTACATGACGAAGACGTCGCCGTCGTCCCACAACCCGTAGGTCTTGCCTTTCCACTGCTGGTATTTGGCGTAGGTGGGATGCAAGTCGTTCAGATCATCTTTGTTCATGTACTGCTCGATGTAGGCGTCGAGCGGTTCGAGCACGCCGCCGTCGGCCAGGTCGGCGAGCCAGGTGGGCGCGTAGTTGAGCACATCATAGGCGCCGCCGCCGGCCTGATGATCCGCCACGGCTTTGGAGAACAATTCGGTGAACGGCGTCTCGATCACATTGATCTTGACGCCGGTCAGGCGCTCGAACTCCGGCGCGCTGAACAACAGCGGGTCTTGAGACTGCAGGCCGGCTTCCCAGGTCACGTTCAACGTGGTGCCGGCATACTTCTTGGCCAGCTCGATGGCCCGTGCGGCTGAGCCGCCTGCTTTGGGTGGCATGGCCGTCATCACGGCAGAAGCGGCCACCTCTTTAGCCTGGCCGGCGAGTTCGCCGACCGGGTTGGGTGGAGCCGTTGCCTCGGCCGCCGGCGCAGGCGCAGCCGGGGCGGGTGGCGCAGCGCACGCAGAGGCAACCATCGCAATTGCACCCACGACGGAAAAGGCGAATGTTCGCTTCTTGGCGTTCATAGCTGATCTCTCCTCTGGGATATACGTCAGGATGTTCACGGTGCATATCGGCCCGTCGCTCGAGCCGAACGGTTGACGAAATGAAAGTCTCGAACTGCTTGCCGATCTGTTGTTGATGAAGAGTCGGCTGACATCTGTCTCTGGTTCTGGTATGGATCGGTTGGCCCGAAGATTGAAAGTCCCTTCCTTTGTGCATCACCTCCTATGCTCGAATCTCCAGCCCAATTCACAGCCCAAGGCTCAAAAGGTCTCCTCCAGCGACTTGATCAACCACACCATGGCGTTGTTGTAGGGGGTGGGGATACCCAATCGCCGGCCGGCCTCGACAATTGCGCCGTTGATCACGTCAATCTCGGTACGGCGCTTGTGCTCTATGTCGGTCGGCATCGAGCCTTTCAACGTCGGCGCGATGCGTTCCAGCAGGCCGGTGATCGCGCTCCAGCGCTCGTCATAGTCCATCGGGATCGGCGGCGCGTGTGCGCGCGCCACCGCTACCACTTCCCTCAGCAGCTCGGCCATCAACCTGAGCGTGCCGTCGTGTTCGATGAGTTTGCGCGCTTCCCAGGCGAAGACGGCCGCCGTCGGCAGCGTGCATGCGTTCAGCGCCAGCTTGGCCCAGATCTCTGCAACCACGTTATCGGATTCGATTGTCTCGAAGCCGGCGCGGCGCAGTGCCTCGGCGAAGCGGTGTGCGCGTGCGCTGGTGCCGCCGCGCAGCTCGCCGACGTGCGTGACGCCGACGCCGCCCTGCAGTGCATGTCCCGGCCCTCTGAGCGCGCCGCTGTTGTAGGTGACGCCGCAGAACACCCTGTCTTCGCCGACGATGTCCGCGATGCGCGAAGCGTTGCCCCAGCCGTTCTGCAGCGAGACGACCGACGTGTGCGTCCCGATCATCGGCAACGCCGCTTTCACCGCGCTCACCGTGTGGTAGCACTTGGTGAAGACCAACACGTAGTCCTGCGTTCCCACGCCGGCGGGATCGGTCGTCGCGCGTGGCCTGATCAGCACCTGACCGCCTGCCTTGTCCTCGACGACCAGGCCGTGGACGTTGATGTGGTCAACGGCGGCCGCGTTCACATCCACCAGCGTCACGTCGTAGCCGGCCTGAGCGAGCCTGCCGCCGAAGATAGCGCCCATCGCCCCTGCGCCGCCCAAGACTGCAATCCTCATGTGTGCTCCTTGCCTGCTTCCCACCGGTCCTCTCACAGGAAGTTGGAAGTGGGAAGTCGGTCACTTCGTGCTTTCGTAGTACCGCCGCGTCGTCTCGATGTATTCCCGGATGCCTTCGCGGATGTCGCCGAATCGGACGGTGTAGCCGAGCTGTTCTTCCACCGGCTTCATGTCGTGCACGCCGCGAAACTTGATGCCGAGCTTGTCTTGTTCCGATAATCCGCCGGCCATCTCGATGACCGCCGACGGAATGAAGCTCTTGACGATCTCGGCCACCTGACCGGCCGTCACCAGCTCCCGGCCTGTAGCGGCGTAGAACACGCGATGTCGTAGCCGGTCGGATGGCGCGTTCAACGCAGCCACCGTGATTCCGGCGATGTCGTGCACGTGCGTGTAGTCGCGCGGGAACTCGCGCCCGCTTTCGAAGTGCAATGGTTGGCCGCGCACGGCTGCATCCACCATCGTATTGATGAAGATGGTCGGGTTGGTGGTGTGAAAGCCATAGGCCGCCGACGGGCGGATGATGACGAAGTCGAGGCCATAGCTGCCGCGGTAGGCCCAGCAGAACGCCTCGCCGGCGACTTTGGCCGAGCCGTATGCGCCGCTGCCCGGCCCTTGATCCGCCATCAGCACGGGATGGTTGGCGTCAATCGGCTGGTATTGAATCGTCGGCAGCACGCCGATCGAGCTGAAGAACACGAATCGCTCAATGTCGGACAGGCGACACGCCTCGAGCACGTTGATGGTGCCGGCCGCGATCACGTCGAAGGCCATCTTCGGATTGCGATTCAAGCCGAGCAGGTCAATCGGCGCAGCGAGATGCGCGATCTTGTTCGGCTTGTGCTTCTTGATGGCGGCGATCAACTGCGGCCAGCTCTCGACGCTGCCCTGCTCGAAGGCGATGCTACCTTTGTAAGGCGTGATCAACCAGTCCAACTGTGGCCCCCACGGGCGCAGGTCGTAGTTGATCACGTGGTCGCCGCGTTCGACCAGTTGCCTCGACACGTGTGTGCCGATGAAGCCCGATCCGCCGATGACGAGGATTTTGTCTGCCATGATTTACCTCCAGCGAGAGACGGCGGTCATGGCTCATGACGTCGAGTCAATCCGCGCGATGGCATAGGGCGGCAGCGTGATCGTTGACCCATCGAGCCGGGATGCCGGCTGGGCGCGAAATGCCTCTGGCTCGTGCATGGCCATTTCTGCGTTGTCCGCGTGCAGCATGCGCACCAAGTTGCGCCGGCCGATCCCTTTCACTTGCACGCGCTGAGGCTCATTCGTCATGTTCGCCAGCAGCAGGCGCAGCCGTTTGCCCTTGCGCAGCGCTAGCCCGTCCACCTTCAGCCCGTCGCTGCTGCGCGTCTGCGCGGCTCGACCGCCGAACTCGGCCACGTCGGCGAAGACGTGATACATGGGAAAGACGTGCGCGCCATCCATGATGCCGCGCCGGCCGATCGTCTCGTAGTACGTCACGCTTGTTGCGCCGCCGGCCTGAGTCACGTGGCTCAGGCTGGCGGCCGTCCAGCACGCGCCGAACAGCGACATCTGGCGCGGGTCGAACTCGTCCATCTTCTCGTCGGGCTCGGGGCCGGGGTCGCCCAGGCTCCAGCGCGGCTTGAGCGTAATTGGGGTGATGGCCAGCGGCTTGCCTCGCGCGAATGTCCTATATGTGCGCACCGTCTCCCCTTGTGCTGCGGGCGATTCGACCAGCGAGGCGTTGTCGAAGGCATGCACCTGCGGGTTGCATGAATAGCACAAGCCGTCTATTAACTCGATCATCGCGCTGCTTGGGCGGTTGCAATTCAGCTCCGTGAAGAACTTGTTCGTGCCGCCGTAGAGGTTGGCTTGCTTGCCCAGGTGTTGTCGGGCCAGCGCCAACCATCGCTCGCCGGTGCGGTTCTCGTTGCGGTGGAAGACGAGATAGCGCGCGATGGGGAGGGTAGCGCGGCCAATCCCCCGCGCGAACGCTTTCAGCTCGTTCTCTGCGTCGTCTGAGACGAAGAGGCCGATCTCCAGTTTCGTGGCGAGGGCAGCAGCGTCTCTCGCAGCTCGTTTTAACCTGATCTTCCAGTCCGCCTGCCACAGCGGCAGATCAACGCGCAGGTGCGCCGGCTTCAATGTGCGCAGGCGTTTGGCTTGTTCGGCTGTGAGGCTCTTGCCGTTGCGGGCTACGCACATGCCCACTTGCGGAATTGAAAATTGAGAATTGAGAATTGAGAAAGTGATGAGGCCGGCTCCCGACTTCCGACTTCCGCTCTTTTCATTTTCAATTCTGAATTCTGAATTCACGTGCAGCGTGATCTTCTGCGCTATCCGCTCGCCTTCTTTCACTTCAACGGGGAAGGGCAGGCGCAGCGGCGTGCAGTAGGTCTTGTATGAGCCATCCGTCCAGTTGCGCTGGTCTTCCATCTCGAAGACCTCGCCTTCGAACGCGATGTGCAGCGTCACGCCGGGCGCAACCGCGTAGCTCAGGCCGCGCATGTCGTCGAACGGAGCAACCGGCTTGATCACCCCGTCCACGATCATCTGTGGTGCGATGTGCCTTGGGAAACGTGCCTGCACGACAGCCCCGTCCACCTTCTCGATTGAAGCAGACCGACCCGCAAGAGCCGTGGGATGAAGCACGCAGAAGCCGAGGCGGTTGCGCAAGAAGGTGCGCCGTGCGACGCCGTCGAAAGTGAATTCGATCGTGCCGTTTGCGTGGCCGGTGATGCGGCCTTGCCAGATGAAATCAAGATCGTTGAGCCGGTTCTCGCAGGTGTAGTGAACCTCGAATGACGCATCGCGCACGTCCATGTGGACGTCGCCGAGGACGTTCGGCGCAGTGCCCCAGGCGCGGTCGCGCGCTGCGATGTAGATGCGCCGCACCGCCTCGTGCCGGCCGAAGCGGATGTATCGCAGGTCGCCGTTCTCGTAGATCATAGCCAGCGGACCCGCGCGCAGCGGCGTTTGCTCGGGCAACGGCTCATCTCGGCCGTAGAGCAGGATGCGTTGGCTGATCATGTTTTACAGGGCTGTAAACCCGCCATCGGCCATGTAAAAGCCGCCGGTGCAAAACGCCGACTCGTCCGAGGCCAGAAACACCAGCAGCCCCGTCACATCTTCAGCCTCGCCCAGCCGCCCGAGCATGACGCGCCTGGCGAGGGCCTCGGCAACCGTTGGGTCGGCGAACAGGTCCTTCGTCAGCGGCGTCTTCATCGGTCCGGGGATCAGTGCATTCACGCGAATGCCGTCGCGGGCATAGTCAGCCGCCATCACCCGCATCAAGCCGTGCACGCCGCCCTTGCTGCTGCTGTAGGCAGTGAACCCCGCACCTGCGCCGCTCATGCCGGTGGGTGAACCGGCGATGATGATCGAGCCCCCACCGCTTTTCAGCATCGCGGCGATGGCATATTTGCACGTCAGCCAGGCGCCTTTGAGGTTGATCGCCATAGTGCGATCCCAGATCTCTTCGCTCAGCTCATGCGCGCGCGCGTCCTGGCCGACCAGTTGCACCGCCGCGTTGGCATAGCACACGTTGAGCTTGCCGAACCGATTGAGCGCTGCGGCCACCATCGCTTCGCAGTCGGCGGCTCTGGACACGTCGGCATGGACGAAGTGCGCCGCGCCGCCGCTTTGCTGAATAGCCTGTGCGGTTGCGTTCCCGGCTTCATCGTTCACGTCGGCGATCACGACGGAGGCGCCCTCATGGGCAAAGGCCAGCGCCGCTGCGCGGCCCATGCCCATCCCGCCGCCGGTGACGAGGATGACTTTGTCTTTCAGTCTCATGGTTCTCTTGATTGAGAGTGCGGGTTACTTGGGTGATTTCATCAATGGTTGAGTGATTCGACAAGTCTTCCGTCGCATTCGATGACGAATGTGCAAGGTGTCCCGCGTGCCGTCGTCTGGCTGCTGTCAAAGGGTAGGACGCCTCGATGAATCAGCCATCGCGCTCGACGCTGATGCGCTGCCGGTGTTTGGGTTCGAAGGTGTATGGTTTCATGGGGTTCGTCTTGTGGCTTTCAGCCTCCAGCTTCCGAGCCGGGAGTCGGGAAGCACTAACCTTTAATAGCCCCAGCCATCACGCTGCGCACGAACAGCTTGCGCAGTAGCAGATACACCAGCAGCAGCGGCATGACCGACACGAACACGCCGGTGTAGATGATCTGATAGTTGACGGCGTATGCGCCGCTGTAGTTGGCGATCACCGGCAGCATCGTCGTGTTGGCCGTATCGAGATATACGAACGGCTCGAGAAAGGCGTTCCAGAACACGGGTAGCATGATGACCGATACAGTAGCGATTGGCACCTTCAGGAGCGGGAACAGGATGCGCCAGATATATTGCCAGCGCGATGCGCCATCAAGGACGGCCGATTCCTCCAGCTCGCTCGGCACCTGATTGATTGCGCTGGTGAAAACCATGGTGGACAGAGCTCCTCCCTTGATGAAGATCAGGATCAGGAAGATGAGCTGCACGGCCCAACGCGTGTACCCAGGCTTGTCTGCGCTGGGGATCAAATTCTGCATCCCTTGCACCATCAGAAACTGCGGGATGAGAATCATGATCGTCGGGATCACCATTTGCAGCAGATAGATGTTGTAGATGGTCATTTGGTAGCGACGGCGAAGCCCCGCCAGCCCTGCGCCGGTCAGGATGGACAAGAAGCACAGCCCAACGATGCTGACGATGGTGACGATCACGGTGCGCACCAGCGATTGCCAGAACGCCGGGTTGTTCAGCAGCGTAATCCAGCCGTTGAATGTGCCGAAGCCGGAGAAGTACTGCTGCATGCGTTCGAGCGGAACCTTGTGTTTCTCGGCCACCTTGCGCAGGCTGTCGCGCGGGTTGACGTAGCCCTTGATGCCCAGGTCTTCTTTCACTTTGCGCAGGTCGAGGTTGTATTGCACCGACAGATTGCCCACCTCGGCGTCCAGGCTGATGTCTTCCTGGCGCGGAATCCACAGGTGCAGATTCACTGATTCTTTGGTGCTGACGAAGGTGCGGACGAACAGCACGTAGAAGGGAAATAGCGTCACGATGGCGTAGGCCAGCATGAAGGCTGTCGCCAGCGCTTTGAGCAGGCGACGCTTGCGCGCGGGCGTCCACGTCGTGGCTTGGGCCGCCGGTCGTTCGGACGTGCTGGTCGTGCTTACCATTTCTCTTGGCAGCGTTAGTCATCGCTCGTCAGTCATGAGCCATTGATCATGACTGATAGTTGATGATTGACCACTGATCACTTATCACTTATCACTTATCACTGATCACTGATCAATATTGCAGCCGCCTTTGCAGGCGTTGCAGTAGCACGGCAATCGCCACGAGAGGCAGAAATGTCTGGAGCGTCAGCACCAATCCCAGAGCCAGTCGTTGCGATTGAAACGCGTAGGTGAAGAACGTCACCGACAACAACTTCGCCTCATTGTTGCTGCTCAACGCGTTCAGCGCGATCAGCTCGTCGAATACACCGAAAGAGCCGATTAGGCAGAAGATCGTAGCGATGATGAATGCAGGAATCATCTGCGGGAAGTAGACTTTCCACAGCCGCTGCCAGTAGCTCGCGCCGTCCACGCGCGCTGCTTCGATCGTGTCAGTTGGAATAGACAGCAGGCCGGCCAGAAAGATGGCCACGTTGAAGCCGGCATAGCGCCAGCCGATCAAGATCGGCAATAGCACTGTAGTTCCTTCCGGCAGCTTGATGTCGATCGGCGATGTGATGCCGAACCACTCGCGCAGCATCAGGTTGACAGTGCCGGTCGAGCGCGAAAACAGCATCTCGGCGATGTAGCCAGTCGCCAGGCCAGATAGCATCATCGGCAGATACACGATGGTGAAGAACCAGCCGGTGAAGCCCACTTCGTAGATCAACAGCGCGAGCGTCAGCCCGAAAACAAACACCATCACATAGTTCAACGCGACGAAGCGGATGGTGCGCCACAGGGCCGGGAAGTACTCCGCCTGGACGCTCGGGTCGTTGAAGATACGAAAGAAGTTGGCCGTGCCGATGTAATCTACGCTGGTGTCCTGAAAGGACAGGCGGTCGGTAAACAACACCGGAAAGGCGACGGCGAAGGGCACCAGCGTCAGCCCAATGAACAGGATCAGTTGCGGTGCGAGCAGCAGCCAGTCTTGTCGAATGCGCTGCCTCTCTAAACTGCGCCTATGCGGGCTAATAGTAGTCGCCATATTTCCAGGCTTGTCCCTTCGACCGATCCCCCGGTGGAAGGCAACACCCTGCCGCCCACGTATCGCCCCCACCGGGGTCGGCGAGGAAGAGACAAGAACGGATCTCGCACACCGAGTCCGAGTGCTTCGTCTTGAACCAAGAGCGCGACATGCAAAACGAAGAACGTCTGGCTCAACCTTGGCTAAGCGTAGCTTGCCTCATAGTTCTTCTGGGCAATGTCGAGATACTCCTGAACCGACATCTTGCCGGTCATCACATCTGCCCAATACTTGGCGATGTTGCCGGATTCGACGTCCCACACGCCAGGGGAGCCGCCCTTGCGCTTACCGCCCATCAGCGTCTCACCGCTAATCGAGCGCTCCCACTTCACGCTTTCCCATTGACCTCCGGGCTTCTCAATCTCGAGAACGACATTGACCAGTTGCGGGCCTGTGAGTTCGGCCGGTGGGTCGAGTTTCATTGCAGGCACGAAACCGATTGCTTCACCGCGCAGCCGTACGATGTCTGGACTGTTCCACCAGATGAATAGCTTCTTGATCGTTTCATACTCAGGCTTCGTTTCGTTGCCTGCCCGGATCATCGTGGCCATGCTACTGCCGTCCACGCCGGGGTCGGGTTGAAGCTGCATCCACTGGCTCTGGCCTTGTGCAGGCGGAGTGGCGGGCATGCCTGCCTGCTTGGCGTTCGGGTCAATCGCCAGCGTCTTATCCCACGGCCATGGCCCATGTAGCATCACCGCGCTCTTTTTGGCGGCAAAACTGGCCTCCATGTCGTTCTCCCAGCCGCGCGTCCAGAAGTTCTCCGGCAGCCAGCCTTTGTCATAGGCTTCCTTGTAGAACATGATGGTGTGGCGATAGGGCGAATCCTCGGCGTTGAATTTCTTCTCGCCCTTCCAACAGGCAATCTGCGCTTCGCGTTGACCGTCGGGAAACGCCAGCGGGATCGTGTCGTAGTGCAGGTGCCAGCCGAACCATGGGTTTAACCATGCCTGATCCCAGAAGTATTGCACCCCGCTATCGGGCGTCTTCGCCCATTTGGTGCCTTCATCGAGCCAGGTCTTCAGGTCATCCCACGTCTTGACTTTGCCGATTGGATTGAGGCCGGCTTTTTCGAGCAGGTCTTCGTGGAACATCCATGTCATCACTGGGCCGTTGAAGGGGTCAATGCAGCGCGGCCCGCTCTCGCCATAGATTTCCGACCAAGCCGTCTTCAACGGGTAGGTGAACAGATCGTAATACGGATAGTCAATCGTGCTGATGTCAATCGCGACCTTGTACGTATCTTTGTTCAACCTGAAGCTATTGCCGCTGGCCCACACGCTTTCCATCGCCGGGGTGTAGCCACCGGCCACTTTTGCGACGTAAGCAGGTTGGCCGTCCTCACTATGTGTGGTGAAGTTGATCTTCACGCCCGGGTTCTCCTGCTCGAAGATGTCGAAGATCTGCCGGTGCTGGTTCTGGTATTCCGGCGTGTCCATCACCACGTCAAGCGTGACCTGACCTGCTGCCGCGGGTGTTTCGGCCGGCTTGGGCTCCTCTTTGGGCGCCTCCGTCGCCGCAGGCGCGGTTGTCGCTGCCGGAGCGGCGGGGGGAGTTGGGGCGGCGCATGCGGCCAGCCCGATGCCGGCTGCACCCATTCCCATCCACTTGAGCAACGTTCGTCTGCTGACTCGATTTCTTGTGTTCCTGAGCATGACTTCCTCCTGGAATTTGATAATCGGCGCTTGGCTTGGAGCGACGCGCCGGACTTCATGAATCACTGTCGCGCAGGCGTCAGTGCGGGGCTGCCTTTGCTCGTTTACGTCGTATCGGACCGCTGGATGTTGCTCGCTCTTCACCCTGGTCCTGCATTGCCAGCGCCTTGCGCAGCGTCTGTTCCGCTTCGACCAGGTGGTCGCGCATGGCTTCGCGCGCGCCGTCAGCGTCGCCGGCTTTCACCTGATCGAAGATGGCCAGGTGATAGCGATACGAACGCGCTGGCGCGCCCAACGTGCGGAAGGCGAGCTGCCGCACTTCGATCATCAACTCGTTCACCGACTCGAGCAGCAACGGGAAGAGGCGATTGTGCGTGGCCCGCGCCAGCGCCTGGTGAAAGGCCAGGTCCCACTTTACATAGCGATCGCGATCGTTGCCGACTTTGAGCGTTTCCTCCAGGATGTGCTCCATTTCCTGGAGGTCTTCGGCCGTGCGGCGCTCGGCGGCAAAGCCGGCGATAGCGACTTCCAACACCCGCCGCACCTCGATCAGGTTCTCGTAGTCAAGCGTGCGCTCGTCGCCGCGCAGGAACAGCGTCATCATCTCGCTCATCGTCTCGGCGGTGGGCAGCCGCACGATCGTGCCGCCACGGCCGGGCGTGACTTCCAGCAAGCCTTTGGCGACCAGGCCGCGCACGGCTTCGCGCACCACGGTGCGGCTGACGCCGAATCGCTCAGCCAGGTCGCGCTCGGCCGGCAGGCGGTCGTTCGGTTTGAGCTGGTGCTCCAGGATCAAGGCCTGGATCTGCCGGCTGACCAGCTCGGAGAGGTTGGCCTCGCGCTCGATCTTCTTGAACATTGGTATACCATCTGATGGAATACAATTTTGGACAAAAGCGGCGAATTGTCAATAGGTGGAGGCGAAGCGGTGTGTAAAGGCATGCTGAGCCTGTCGAGGCATGCCGCCTTCGACCGAGCCGCACACTTCGACGGGCTCAGCGTGTTGCATGGTCGCCACGACAAGCTCACCGCATGCCCGCCGGGCAGCGATGCTTGGTCAGGCCATCCGGGAAGGTGCTGCGCGGCGGCACGTGGAACAACAATCGAGACAACGCGCGCGCGGCCTACCGCAACAGGAATCACACAGACAATCGCAACAATGACAACGGGTTTCGTGTTGCCGTCATGTTCGTCCGTCCCTTCCTCTGGTACCCACCTCCGGGTGGGTACGGCGGCGCGCGTCACCATGCGCGAGGCCGTTCCGAAAATGCCCTGCGACTACCGTTTCAGGGTTGAGGCGAAGGAGGAAGAACAGCGCCGGATGTGTCTGGTCTGCGCGCAGGAGCCTCCGGGGTTCTCGAAGAACCTCGGAGGCTGACAAGGCGATCCGGGGGCGTCGCCCGCGCCAGGCATATACAAAAGACTGGGCATAGCCTGGGCCGACCGGCCCCGCTATGCCCGCCCCCGAACCGATCGTTTCCCGTCGTTGGGCAAGTCTGCCGGGCTTGCCCAACCTTGCGAATCATACGCGTTCCAGACGTATCGCCTGATACAACTTCGTCGGCAGCGGGATGCTGAACTCGCGCTCTAATGTTTCTTCGATTCGCCGTTTACAATGGGCACACTTAAAGGGTGAATATGACGCAGTCCCTTCAACTCATCATCTGCACGTTCGACGGCGCAGAAAAGGCCGAGGAGGTGCGACAGGCGATCGAAGCGCTCGATGCCCGGCTCGACGCAATCAAGCTCGGCAATATCGCCGTGGTCAAGAAGAACGCGGATGGCCAAATCGTCTTCCACGAGACGGCCGAGCGGCGCGTGGAGGCGCTGAGCACCGCGGCGGGCGCGGTCGTCAAAGGTGTGACGTGGTTGCTCTACAACATCGCCGGCATGCTGGGACCCGTGGCCGGCCCGCTGGCCGGGCAGGAGACCAAAGCGGTCGTTCAGTCCATTGCCCCCGACGTCGGCTTCCCCGACGATGCCTTGCGCGACATCGGAGATCGCCTGGACGCCGGTCATTCGGCGCTAATCACCCTGGTCAGGCCCGAGGAATACTCCATCGTCGTTGCCGAGTTGGAGAAGCTGGGTGGGCAGCTCGTGGGTCATCGCCTGCCCGCCGACGTCGTCGCTCGACTGAGCGGTTGATGATGAACAAACTGCAACCCGATTTCCCACCTCTTTTCGAGGACTCGCGGGAAATCGGGTTGCTGGGATTGAGTGGCGAAGAAATTGTTCCTCTACCGAATCACCGACGCGACGACATCCTCGTAAGCCTGCAACGTCTCGTCCACGTCGGCCTCACTGAGCGCATAGCACAGGAACCAGGGCTCGGCGTAGTCGGGGTCGGGCATCACCCCACGTTCGCGCAACCCCTCACAAATCGCGCTCGATAGCTCATCGTCTGAATAGCTGTTGGCCGTGCGGTAGTCGCGCGGAGGGCTGTCGGCTTCGCCGTTGCCAATGATCACGCCGAACATCGCCGGCACGCCCGTCACGACATGGGGGATGCCGAAGCGATCGAGGATGTCGTGAATGCCGGCCATCAACCGCAGGCCGCGCGCGTTGATGGTCTCGAACACCGGTTCTTCCTCCATCACGCGCAGCGTGGCATCGCACGCTGCCACCGACACCACGTTGCCGCAATAGGTGCCGCCGTGACCCACGGCGCCCGGTTCGATGGTCATCATGAATTCTTCTTTGCCGGCGATGGCTCCGATTGGGAAGCCGTTGCCCATCGCCTTGGCATAGGTGACGAGGTCGGCGTGCACGCCGAAGAACTGTTGCGCGCCGCCGGGCGCGATGCGAAAGCCCGTCTTCACCTCATCCATGATCATGACGATGCCATAGTCGTCGCACAGCTTGCGAATGAATTCCAGCCAGCCTTTGGCCGGCATGAGCGAGGCCATGTTGCCCATCATCGGCTCGACCAGGATGGCGGCGATGTCGTGGCCGTGATCGCGCACCGTGCGCTCCAGCATCTCGAAGTCGTTGAAGGGTAGGGGGATGACGAGCCGGCGCATATCGTTCGGGATGCCGCTGCTGGTCGGCACGGGAATCGGGCTGCGTCGTGACCCCATGGCTTCGACCGGGCTGTTGGGCGTGCTCCACATCACGTTGTCGTGGGCGCCGTGATAACACCCCTCGAACTTGATGAAGCGTTCGCGGTTGGTGTGTGCCCGGGCGATGCGCAAGGCATGCATGGTGCTTTCGCTGCCGCTGTTGGTGAAGCGCACTTTGTCCGCTCCCGTCATGCGACAGAGGCGTTCCGCTGCCTGAATTTCGTATACGTTGGTCAGGGCAAAGGTGTTGCCATCTTGCATGGCTTCGAAGACCGCCTGCGTGACGGCGTCGTAGGCGTGGCCGAGGATAACCGGCCCGAAGCCGAGGCGATAGTCAATATATCGTTTGCCGTCAACATCCCAGATGTATGCGCCCTTGCCGCGCGCCACCACGGGCGTGTCGTCCTCGCCCCAGTAGCGGAAGTTGGAAGAGACTCCCCACGGCATGGCGGCGCGAGCGCGCGCATACCACAAGTCGCGTTGCGTGGCGGGGCGAGCGTTGGCCATCGCAATGCGTGGAGCTTCGCCTGCTGGTGCCATAGCGACCGGTGTCGTCGCCATAGAGCCCGCGGCAGGCTTCACTAAAGATTCCATCGGTAGGTCATTTGGAAGTTTGTCCTTAAACATAGTTCTCCTTTACCCACGCCCATTCGTCAGGGCATGGAAAAACAAACGTGCCATCCCGCCGCGCGAGATGGCACGTTCTAAACACTCACACCAAGAGCCGATTTAGCCCGATTTACATCGAATGCTCATTGAGCAAACCAAGCGTCCATTAGCATCAGCACCCAGCGCGGCGTATCGCACGAAGCCAATCGTCCGCGGACGGCTGAGGATTTGGACGCCTCGCTAGGCTTCGCCCGAAGAGGGCGCAGCACGCTCGGCTGCCGCTTTCGCATCCTGCGACGCTTGCTCGACCGAAGTGCGCGCTTCTTGCACGATATGCTCGGCGCGCTCGCGAGCTTCCTCGATGATCCGCTCGGCCCGACGGCGCGCATCGGCGATGGTTGCCTCGGCGCGTTCGCGGGCATCTTCCAGCGTATCCTGGGCGCGGTCGCGCAGGTCGTTGCTGGCGCGGCCAATTTGCTTGCGCGTTTCCTCGCCGCTTTGCGGCGCCATCAACAAGGCCATCGCGGCGCCGATCAGCCCGCCAATCAGCACACCTGCAAAGAATGCGCCCATCTCGGCGCCCGAATTGTTGCTAGCCATAATCTCTCACCTCTCCTTGAACGGCCAGTCGTACGCGACCGACGGGCGGTTTGCCCGTCATTGACCGGCACTGCCTTTCGCCTTGGCATTGACCACCCGGGCCATTCGCTGAACCCTGGATACGAAACCGGCTGCTTTGATCGCCGGCTTGGCGACGCTGTCGCTCATGAACATGGTCGTGCCGTATAACGTCTTCACCGCTTTCTGCGTGTCCGTCAAAATCGGCACCAGCTCGGCGCGCAGAAAGTGCATCAGCTCCTGCACGCGGTAGAGCAGAACCACCAGCAACGTGCTGATCACGACGCTCATCACGATCAAGACGACGGCGGTCAGGATGATCACAATGTCGCGGATGTTCGCCGTAAGCGCCGGGTTCTGTAGCAGCAGGTAGACCGCGATGCTCAGCACGACGACGGCCAGCACGCCAATGGCCACGCCGACGAGGGCGGCTTTGCGATTGGCTTGCTTGACCCCCGGGTCGTCATACGCCGGTGGCGGCAGTGTCACGGGCGATGCCGGCGCCGGTGTCTTTCCGTTCGGCTCGGTTTGTCCGGCCAGGCCTTCTTCTCGCGGTCGCGAATAGTCAGTCATGGGAACACCTGCGCGCGATCATTATAGCAAAGGCAATATCTGCGCTGCGTTATAAGCTCCGCGGTTGCCCAGGCAGTCCGCGCAAAAGGGCGGTGCATGAGCGCTACTGCTCAGCCCGCCCTTTCGAATTTGCCGATCGAGCCGTACTGGCTTTCACTCGCGCTGGCGGCCCATCAGTGTGATGTAGTACAGGAGGGTGGTAAGTGCCTGCGCGGCAGCCGCGACGTAAGTGAGGGCGGCCGCATCCAGGACCTTTTTAGCGCCCTGCAATTCCTGCGTGGTGAGCAGGTTGTTCGACTGCAACATGGCCAGCGCTCGGCGACTGGCGTCGAATTCCACCGGCAAAGTGACGATGGCGAATAGCGCTGCCAGGCCGAAGCCGATGATGCCGACCCACATCAACGTCTCGGAAGCCAGCATCAAGCCGACGATGAACATGATCGGCCCAACCCAGCCTCCCAGTTGGACGGCAGGCACAATCGCGCCGCGTAGCTTGAGCGGGCCGTAGTTTTCCTTGTCTTGCATGGCGTGGCCCAGCTCGTGCGCGACGACGGCTACCGATGCGACCGAATTCTGCATCGAGCTCTCCGATAGCGCCACCGTCTTGTTGCGTGGGTCATAGTGATCGGTCAGGTGGCCGGGGACGCTTGTCACGCCGACGTTCAGACCATTGCGGTTGATCAACGCCTGAGCCGTTTGGATGCCGTTCACGCCCGTGCTGGTCGGCACGCGAGAATATTTAGCGAAGGTGCTCTGCACCTTCCACTGAGCCCACATGGCCAGCAGCAGCGGCGGAATGGCGAACACGAAATACAGCGGATCGAAATAGAACACTGAGTTGACCTCCTCGGGACATCACCCCACTGAATGATTTTTAGCAACGATAGCCTGCGCCTCGCTGCATGTAACTCTACTGCGATTTCAGCTTCAAGGCTTGCACGATAGTTGGATTGTACTAGACGAATGTTTGCATATCCTTGAGCGCAACTTAGAGCTTGTCAGACCATACTCCTCGTCCGAGCGACGCATTGGCATAAATTGAAAGCGCTAGATGCGCATGCCGGTCTGCGCGTGGAAGAAATACAAGCGATCCATCGGCAGGACCAGCCTGACTGGCGTTTGAAGTGGGATGTGCCGATCGAGCGAGGTGCGGACGACCAGGCGCGTTTCGCCGATGGTCGCGTGCAGGAGTTGTGCGCGATCCGATGGCAGGCGCTCGACGAACTCGAAGGCCGTGCGCAGGGTGTTCTCCCGCTCTCCTTCGTCGAGACTGTCGCTCGCTGCGACGACGATGTCCTCGGGGCGAATTCCCACCGTGATCGGCTGGTGGCGCACGACGAAGTCCAGCACGTGCGGCGGTGGGGTCAGGTAAGTGTTCAGCGCGGCGATGCGGTTGCCTTCTACGGATCCTTCGAATAAATTCATCGGCGGTGCGCCGAGGAATCCGGCGACAAATGCGCTGGCGGGCTGCGCGTATATGTCCCGGTAGGTGCCGATCTGCAATACTCGACCGCGATCCATAATCGCCAGCCGGTCGCCCATGATGGTCGCCTCGGTCTGATCGTGTGTGACGTAGAGCGTGGTGATGGCGAACCGGTTGATCAACCGGCGAATCTCAATTCGCGTGGACGAGCGCAGTTGCGCGTCGAGGTTGGACAAGGGCTCGTCGAACAGCAGGAGCCTGGGGTCCCGGCAGATGGCCCGCGCGATCGCCACGCGTTGTTTTTGCCCGCCGGAGAGCGTGCCCGGCATCCGCCCCAACAACGCCTCGAAGCCGAGGCCCATGATCTGCGAAGTTTGTTTGACCCGCTCGTTGATTTCTTCCTCTCGCTTGTGCATCTTGAAGAAGAAAGCCAGGTTGCCTTTGCTTTCGAACTGCGGGTAGAGCGCGTAGTTCTGGAAGACGATGCCGATGCCGCGGTCTTTCGGCGGCACATCGCGCATGTTGCGATCGCCGTAGAACACCTCGCCCTCGTAGCTCTCCAGGCCGGCGATTACGCGCAGCAGGGTGGATTTACCGCAGCCCGATGGGCCGAGGATGACCATGCTTTCGCCGTCGCGCACGTCGAGGTTGACGCTGTCGAGTGCCAACACTTCCCCTTGGGGCGGTGCGTCGTCGGCAGTCCGCTCGCGCGGCGGGTGACCGGTGAGGCGGGCTTGTCGCTGCTGTTCACCCAGGGATGAAGAGAGTGCGGTGCCGAAGCGCTTGCTCACGTTGACGACGTGGATGCTTGCCATGTGCAACATGATAGTGTAGCCTGTGGATGATGCTAACGAACAGCGCCGACCGTCCACACCCGGTTCTCTACCATATCGGCTTTGGCCGGGATGACCTGGGGGAGCAGCCGCCGACGCTGGCGTTGCTCAGCGGCGACCCCGACCGGGCGCGCTCCATCGCCGAGCGCCATCTGCGCGACGTGAAGAAACTCTCGGAGAACCGCGGGCTGAATAGCTATGTGGGGAAGTTGCCGAACGGCCGGCCGGTGCTCTCGGCCACCAGCGGCATGGGCGCGCCGTCGCTGAGCATTGTGGTGAACGAACTGGTGCAGGTCGGCATTCGGACGATCATTCGCGTCGGCACCTGTGGTTCGATCCAGCCGCATGTGAAGCCGGGCAGCGTGGTCATCACCAGCGCGGCGCTGTGTCGCCAGGGGGCAGCCAACGACATTGCGCCGGTGGAGTATCCGGCGGCCGCGGATCCGTTTCTCACCGTGGTGCTGGCCCAGGCAGCGCGACGGTTGGGCGTGGAGCACCACGTCGGCATCACCGCCAGCGTGGATACGTTCTACGAGGGACAGGAGCGCGCCGAATCGGCCAATCCGCATTTGCTGCGCGCTTTGCGCGGCATCACCGAAGAGTATCGCCGCTTGAACGTGCTCAACTACGAGATGGAGAGCGGCACGTTATTCAAGATGGGTGGCGTGTATGGCTTTGCGGCGGCTTGCGTGTGTGGCGTGATTGCCCAGCGCACCGAGGGTGAACAAGTGGTGCTGGAGGCCAAGGCGACGGCCGTGGAGAACGCAATCCGCGTGGCGATCGAGGCGGCCAGCGAGGTCACGGGTCAAGAATAGCAGGCCGGCCTGATGCGAATGTTTCCCCGCGTTTGCTCACAGGCCGACCTCTGCCAGCAAAGGTGCCAGCTGTATCGGTTGACCGGAATGTGCGGAGCGACGGATGGCTTCGAGCACACAAACGGTTTCGATGCCTTCTTCCAGGTGGGGTGAGTAGGGCCGATTCTCCAGCAGCGCGGCAGCAAAATATTCGGCGTAGTTGGCGAATTCGCCGTAGTGCATGCCATGCACTTCATTGTTGAAGTAGTAAGCGCGTTTGCCGTATAGCGGGTCTTCGACCACGTCGCCATCTGGCGAGGTGTGGATATAGCGCATGTCGTGGTATTGAGCCAGGCTGGTGCCCGCCGAGCCATATAGCATGAGTTCGATGGCGTTGCGTGCAGACGGCAGGTCGTGCAAGCCGTAGTGACCCATGGCGCGGCCGATGCGCCCATCGCTGCTGCGCAGGTTCGCCGTGTAGATGTCGAACCCTGCGCCGTATTGCTTCGCCAACGATGAGCGATAGCCCAATGCGTGTACCTCGGCGATTCGACCCAGATACCAACGCACCAGGTCCACCGGATGGCTCAGGCACAGGAAGGCCCAATCGGTGGTAGTAGCTGCCCAGGGGCTCTTTTCGTAGAACCAGTCCATGCGGTGCACGTAGTGGGCATCCACGAACTCCAAATCGCCGATCTCACCCCGCTCGAACGCTTTGCGCTGTCGCTGGAAAGGTTCAAAGAAGCGTGTGCTCTGACCGACCATTAGCTTGCGGCCCGTGCGCCGGCCTGTATCTAACACGCGCCGCGCATCCTCCAGAGAGTTGACGAGGGGTTTGGTGCAAATCACATGCTTGCCTGCCTCGAAGGCTTGCACGATGTGTTGACCGTGCAGGTGATCCGGCGTGTAGATGCAAACGATGTCCACATCGCTGCGCGCGAGCATATCTTCGTAGCGCATCGTGTAGAACAAATCGGGGCATGCCGCGCGCGTCGCGGCGATCTTATCCTCGCGCAGATCGCACCCTGCTACGGCGCGCACATGGGGCGCGCGCAACCGGCCAATGTCTCGAGGATCCGTTGCCGGATCACGCGGAACGGGGTGGGTAAGTGCCACGAGTAAGGTGCGCCCTTCATGTAGGCCAAGGACGCCGATTCCAAGCGAGTCTTTCATAGCGACGGGAGTTTAGACGCGATGTGCTGTTGCCCAAATGTTGCGATGCGCATCGAGATCGCGCCTGACTTTGCGCCCTAGCTCAAGATCGAGGTAGAGGGTGGCGATTTCATAGGCGCGCAGCTCGAGGGTGATAGCGCTCCACTCGTCCAGGCCGGCTATTGGCGGCTTGGTTGGCGTTGGGGAGAGCCGGGCCATGGTTTCGCCAAGCAGGTTGGTCTTGCGCGCCTCGGCCACCCTGCCGGGCAGACGTAAACATACTTTCGTTGCTTGGCCGTTGAACTCGACGAGCCGCAGCACGTAAGGATACAGCGTCGTCTCGTGCTTTGACTCTCGGTAGAACGCGGTGACGGCGACATTGTCAGCATCGCACCACACACAGCCAAACGCAGCCGGCAGCTTGAAAGTCCCTGGCCTGGTTTGGGCCTGGCCGACTTGCGGGGCGAAGCAGTAGACCGGCCGGACGAATTCCTGGGCCAGCTTCCAGCGTCGAGCGTGATCCATGCGCCCATGCAGGGCCAGGCGAACGCGCACGTCTAGCTGATCGTAGAAGAAGTCTTCATCCCATGGGTCATACATCGTCAAAATGTGGCAGAGGACGCCGTCATCTTGCAGAAATGCCTGACTGCCATCATGCAAGACCAGCAGTCCGCGTTCGTCCCTATGGGAGCCGGCGTCCACCAGGTCAATCAACTGAAGGGCAGTGAATGGGTTGTGCACTTGCTCGAACCACTGGGGCGAGGTCATCCAGTCGCCGGATGGGTACTTCTTGAGATGAGTTCCGCAAGGGGCGATTTCGCTTACGCCGTAAGGGTGATCGTGAATGAGCGTATGAGGGAATCGAACGGCCAGCCGCGTGCGCAGCGCCGCGTTCATCCCTCCGTCCGGGCGGGGAAGTGCGCGCGCCGAGTAATGGATGTCTATTGCCTCCTGCTCTGCTGCGAGCGCAATTGTGACGTTGATCTGGGCGCCATCCCGACCGCATCTTCGGATGCGGATTTCTTCATCGCTCAGGCTCACATCGGCCCCTTCGAATCGCTCTTCTCTGCCATCGCGCACCATGAACAAATCGGCCAGTGGCTCTTCCTCGCGAAGGATGCCCTCTGGAAAGGCTTGGGCCGTGATCTGCGTGATGACTCCGCGGGCGCGGGCGACGGTTACGGAGAGCGCTCCGCGCTTGAGCGTGACCGTCTCAGAGGTTTCGCTTGGCTCGATGGGCTGCGGGGCACCGGTGTGCACATCCTCGGCCAGGGCTCGGTAGCCGAAGGGAGGGAGATCGCGCACAAGGATTTTCTGGCCGGTGCGCGGATGGCGAATGACAGCGTCACGGCTCCAGCCGAGGGGGTTGTAAACCACTGCGCTGCTGATTCGCCCGGCCAGCCAGCGCATCGTGCGGTTGATCACGTGCTGGCTCAATCCCAGGCTGCGTTCGTAGGAACGCACACCGATGAAGCCGCATAACCCTTCGCATTCGTCGTTGTCGTGGTGTTGCGCGGAGAGCAATTCGCGCCAGGCTTCTTCGAGCTCCCAGATCGGATAGACATCCCAGCTTGGATAGGGTCGGCCAAAGAAGCCCACCAGCGCCGAAAGCGATTCGGCGGCCAGCAATTGGTGTTCGCCTTCGCGGCTCAGGCGGCGCATGCGGTCGCCGTTTTTGCCCAGGCTCATTCCGTGAAAGACCTCGCCCAGGGTATAGCGCCGTGGCACAGCAGACTCGCGCGCCAGTTGAAGGAACTCCGAAAGGGTGACCGGCCGAATCTCGAATCGAGGATCGGTGAGCAGCGTGCGCAGCGCAGGGAGGAGCACTTCCGAGCGACACATCCAATCGGGCGAAGGCATCAGCTCGAGCCATTGCAGGATGAGCGGCCGCGTCATGTCGCGCAACTTCGGACTGTCCAGCAGACCCTCAAAGTCTTCCGGCCACTGATGTAGATTCAGTGCGCCGCGAGGGGCGGTGAGCAGCCGGCTACCGTCCATCCCCTCCCACCAGATCGCCGGGGCATCCTCCATCGGCATTACTGGTGTGTGCCACGTCCATTGGAAGAAAAGGGCAGCATACTCATAGCCGACGCCGCATAGAATTTGCGGCAGTTGTGGGAAGAAATCGAATTCCTCTTCCCAGAATGTACGCGGCCGGACGCCGAACAGGCGAGTCACTGCGCGCACCCCAAAGACACGCTGGCGGATGTTCGATTCCCCTCCGTGAAACAGGCCGTAGGGCTGCCCGTATGAGGCTCCCACTACCTCGATTTGTCCTCGCCGGACGGCGGTGCGCAGCTCGTCCAGGGCATCGGGCGCTTCTGCTGCTAACTTTTCATAGCCGATCGCATCGAAGTTCACGTTGCCCTTGACGCCGGTTTCGCGGCACAGGCGCAGCATGTCGCGGATGGAGCCGGGGAGAACGTCGTAGCCCCACAGCCATTCCATATCCACCCAGTGCATGTGGTTGCCGAAGGTGTAATACAACGGGATACGCATGTGGCCTGCTGAGGAGGAGATGGTGACTGAAGCGGTCACTTGACCGCGCCGCGCGTCAGTCCGCTCACGATCATTCGCTGGAAGAACAGCACCAGCAACAGGATTGGAACGATCATCACCATGCTCATTGCGCTGAGCAGGTCCCACGGTCGGCCACCCCCGGCGGTCGGCTGCACGGCCAGCTCGACCAGGCCAACGCTCAGCGTTTTGTTCAGCCCACTGGTGGCGAACACCAGCGGGTAAATGAGCTCATTCCAGGCGATGATGAAGTTGATGATGAGCATCGTTGCCAGCGCGGGGCGCATGATCGGCAGCGTAATGAACCAGAACAATTGGGGCAAACGTGCGCCGTCTATGATCGCAGCTTCCTCGATCTCGTAGGGGATCTGGCGCAGGAACGGCACCAGGATCCAGATCGTGAATGGCAACACCAGCGATGACATCAGGATGACCAACCCGTGGTAGGTGTTGATCAGGTTTGTCGCCTTGAACGACTCGAACAGCGGCACCAGCCCGCCCACCTGGGGCAGCGCGATGGACATGACAAAGGCTATGAAGATCACGTTTGCTCCGCGAAACTGAATGCGCGCCAACGCGTAGCTGGCCAGGAACGCTGTTGCAACCGAGACCAGGCTCGAGCCGGCGGCAAACAGCAGCGAATTGATGAAGTAGCGTACGAGCGGGATGTTGTTGGCGAGCGTCTGGTAGTTCTCCAGGGTGAAGGTGCTGAACCAGTAGCGCGGTGGGATGGTGAACAGCTCGTACTTGGGCGTGAACGACGACAACATGATCCAGTAGAACGGAAAGAGCACGACAAACAGAAAGAGGAACACCAACGCCGTCAGCATGAGGCGATCGGCCCATCGGATGACGCGCACGCTCATAGCGACACCTCCACCTTGCGGAACAGCGCCAGGCCGATCACGCTGGCGATGCCCACAACGACGAACAGCACCATGCTGATCGCCGAGGCATAGCCGAAATTCAGCGCGGTGAACGCTACCTGGTAGATGCGATAGGCCAGCACCTGCGTGGCAAAGCCCGGCCCGCCGCCCGTCATGGCAAAGACCAAGTCAAATGCGGCGAGCTGCCAGACCACCATGAACAGGCCGATGGTGACCACCTGTGGCATGATGAGCGGCAGGGTGATGTAGAAGAAAGCCGAAACGCGGTTGGTGCCGTCCACCTTGCCGGCTTCGTACAAGTCGTGGGGCACTCCCTGCAATGCTGCGAGCAACACCAAGCCCACGAACGGCGTGGATTTCCAGACGTTCGTGGCGATGACCGCCGCGCGTGCGCCCCAGAAATCCACCAGCCAGGGCACTTTTACCCCGATCGTTCGGTGGAGCAGGTCGTTGATGATGCCGTATTGTGTGTCATACATCCAGCGAAAGCCGACCGCGGCGACGACCATGGGGATAGCCCATGGGATGAGGTTGATCGCGCGCACGGCGCCGCGCCCGAAGAACGCCCGGTTAAGGATGAGCGCGATGACCAACCCCAGCACGATTTCCAGCATGGTTGAGACCAAAACGAACAAAACAGTGAAGCTGACGCTGCTGGTGACGGCGGTATCCCTGGTCAAGGCTTGAAAGTTCTTCAAGCCGACGAACTGCTGAGGTGGGAAGGCGGGATTCCAATCGTGAAAGCTCAACCAGATGGTGTTGAAGAAAGGGTAGACGGCCGTGAACAGACGCAATGCCACCGCCGGCAGCAATAGCAGGCAAATGAGAATGGCGTTGCGCTTCGCGCGTTGCGTCAGGCGAAAGCGCGAGGCTCGCGCGGGTGCAGGCGCTAACGCCGTGGTGGGAGATTGTGTCATTCGGATGCCGGTAACGGGCGCCGGGACCTTGTGCCGGAGGACGCGACTCAGCCGCGCCGCTGAGCGAAGGCCCGGCGCCCGATTAAGAGGAAAGGACTATCCCAGCGCTGCGATGCGTTCCTTGCCTTGCGTCATCGCTTCGGAAAGCGAGATTTGTTTGGTGAGATACAGGGCGGCAACGTCGTCTACCACCGACTGGGCTTCGGCGACCTTGGGATGGAATGGCCGCGGAGAGGGAACATTGGCTTCGGCGTATCGCTGCATATGGACGGCGAGTCCCTCGTTGCCCATCACCGCCATGATGGACTTGCGCGGCATGACGAACCAACTCTGGCCCTTGGCGAGGATCGGGGCGTTCTCGTTGTTGGTGATGAATGCGATCAGGTCAAGTGCCTCGGCTTTGTTGGGCGCGAATTTCGGCACGGAGAAGCCCCAGCCGCCCCACCACGACTTGGCCCCGGCAGGACCGGCTGGCGGCAACGTGATCTCGGCTTTGCCTTCCTGATACCAGCCCTTGTTCCCGCGCGCCACATCCCAGAAGAACGGCCATTGACGCATGAAGGCGACGTGGTCCTTCATATATTCCTCGTTTTGTTGCGTGTAGTCCATCGCCAGCGTAGTCTCTGGCATGATCTTGTGGGTGTGGATCAGGTCGTAGGCAAACTGAAACGCCTGCGCGGTTGCGTCGTCGAACGCGAACGGGTTGCCACCACTCTGCGCGGTGAGGTAGGCGATGTAGACGAACGCCAGCGCGGGTTTGATCAGCGCCTCCATCGTGCCGAACACCGGCGGGTTGGTGAACTCTTTGCCGATCGTCACCACCTCGTCCCAGGTCTTGGGTGGTTCGATCTTCCGCTCATCGAACCAATCCTTGCGATAGAAGGTGTAGCCGATAGCAAACTCGTGCGGCACGCGGTAGCGCTTGCCGTCGAAGCTGTGCCATACCTCGATCTGCTGCTTGAACGATTCGGGGAAGTCGTCCCAGGTCTCTTGCGGGATGGCTTCGTCGAGCGGTTCCATCCAGCCGGCGCGGTAGAACGAGGGGCCGGAGTCGTCTGCGTCGCTCATCACGTCTACCGGACTGACGCCGGATTGAAACGCCGGGGCATATTTGGTGATCATCTCGTTGCCGGTGACCGGCCCACTCTCGAGCGTGACCTTGTGACCGGTTTTCTCTTCCCACTTGGCCAACACCGGTTTCATCGCCTCGTGGGCGAAGCCCTGAATAGCGAGCAAGAGGGTCTTGGATACGGTGCCGCTGGCCGGAGCCTCGGTGGGAGATGGTTGTGCCGGTGGAGCTGGCTGTTGGGGTGCAGCCGCCGGCGGCGGGGCGCATGCGCCGAGGCCGGCGCTGATGCTCAGACTGCCTGCCGCCAGCCCAGCGGCCTTGAGAAGCTGACGCCTTGAAATTCGGGTTACAGATTTGTCTTTCACTTTCTGCCTCCTGGCTGCCAAAACTATGTGGTTGTGAAGACCGCGCTGGGCACCTGGTTCGGGCCCTCGCGGCTAAGACAAACTTCGTCAGACGATTGCCCTGCAGCTCTCGCGCACGACCAGGCGGGTGGGCAGGATGACGCGCACAGGTTCCCTGCGCGCGTCGGTGATGCGCTCGATCAAAAGCGACACGCTCACGCGTGCAAAGTCCGCTTTGGGAGGAGCGATCGTGGTGAGCGGTGGGCAAGTCATCGTCGCGACCGGTATGTCGTCGAATCCGATGATCGAGATGTCGTCCGGGATGCGGCGCCCGGTTTGCCACAGGTAATTCATCGCGCCGATTGCCATCCGATCGTTTGCTGCAAACACGGCGGTGAGATCGGGACTGCGCAGCAGTAATTCGGCCATGACGCGGTGCCCGCTTTCGTAGGTGAAATCCCCACGGATGACAAGTCCTGCGGGTAGATCAACGCCGGCTTCGTGCAGTGCTCTGCGCAACCCCACGATGCGATCAGCGCTGGGCGTTTCATCCCGTGGGCCGGCGATGCATCCAATCCGACGATGGCCCAGCTCGATCAGGTGGCGGCCAACCAGATAGCCCCCTTGCTCGTTGTCGGTCACGATCTGATCAATCGGCAAATCGCTCAGCTCGCGCGCAACGGTGACCACGGGGACGCCAGCCTGGATGATCTCATTGAACTTCTCGCGTCGGTTGGCAGCCGAGATCAAGATGATGCCATCTACCTGTTTCGAGACCAGCGCTTCGATGTATGCGGCCTCTTTGACCTCTGACATGTCGGAGTTGCATAGGATCACGCTGTAGCCCTTGGCGAAGCCGGCATCTTCGACCGCCCGCGCGAGTTCGGCGAAGTAAGGGTTGGAATTGTCGGGGACGATCAGGCCGATCGTGCGCGTCTCGCGTCGCCTCAGGCTGCGCGCCAGCATGTTGGGCCGGTAACCGAGCTCCGCGATCGCCTCTGTTACACGCCGTCGTGTGGCCGGGTCAACATGGCGCGTCTGATTGATCACGTGCGACACAGTGGTCGCGGAAACCTGAGCCAGATCTGCAACATCTCTTATGGTCACCATGGGCTGTGAGCAACCGTTTGCGCAAACGGTTGCTCTATATGCTATGCAATGGTATGTTGCTTGTCAACTCACTCCAAGGCAGATGGCAATGGGCGGAGCGGCGGATGGCCTGCGCAGGGTGAATTGACTACCGAAAGGCGCCGGCAAGTGTTGCTCTGAACGAGGACCCGCCGCAGGACGCGCAGAGAGAAGTTCGCGCCGATAAGCCTGCGATCTTATGGTGGTCTAACCTTAAAGAACGATTATCTCCCTAGCCGACGCGAAAGAGACGCTGTGGCCGGGGTGATAGGTGTCTAACGCCATCCCTGTGGTTGTGCGAGTGAGTGACTCGCCGGTATGATGGATGAGGGAGGGCGACTATGCTACGCTTTCGAGATCGTTCTCAGGCCGGGCGGCTGCTGGCCCGACGCTTGCAACGCTACGCCGGACGCGACGACGTCGTGGTGCTGGCCCTGCCGCGCGGTGGCGTCCCCGTGGCTTATGAGATCGCTCGCGCGCTGAAGGCGCCGATGGACGTTTTCGTCGTGCGCAAGTTGGGCGTGCCGGGCGAGGAAGAGCTGGCCATGGGCGCGATTGCTTCCGGTGGCGTGCGCGTGCTCTCTCATGAGCTGATCGCCGAACTGGGCTTAACCGATGAAGACGTCGAGCGCGTCACTGCTCGCGAGTTGGCCGAGCTGAACCAGCGCGAGCGCGTCTTCCGCGGCGATCGTCCCTTCCCGAACCTGGAGGGGCGTGTGGTGATCCTGGTGGACGATGGAATCGCCACCGGCGCGACGATGCGCGCGGCCATTCGCGCCGTCCGCGCCCACCGGCCGGCGCGGGTGAGCGTTGCTGTGCCGGTCGGCGCGCCGCAAGCGCTGGAGGCGCTCCAGGATGAAGCGGACGAATTGATCTGTCTGCTCACGCCCGACCTGCTGATGGGCATCGGCGCGTGGTATGAGGATTTCGCGCAGTTGAAGGATGCCGAAGTGATCGCCTATCTCCAACGCGCTTACACAAACTCGAACGCCGCAGGACAATCGGTCCCTATGCACGGATGACGTGGCGCATCATTCAGTGGCGCAGCATTCATCGGATGGCGTGTTGAGCCTGTGCCTCTTCAATCAGCTTCTGCTTCAGGTCCCACAGCTTCTGGCTGAGCGAAACGTGGTAAGTGTGTGGATTGATGAGGCGGCGCACGCCAGCATCCAGCCGCTCGATGTCCCGTTGCCTCACGGCGCGCATGTGCTCGATCGTCGGAAGTTCGTAGACCAGTTGGCCTTCGCGCAACACCTCAACCAGCAACGGCTCGAAGCTCGAGATTTCGTTCTGCCGCAGGCTGCGGAACTTGGTGTGGTCGGTCGGATGGCGCAGGATGAGCCACTCGAGCTGCCGCGGATCCTCTTCCCCCAGGCACAACAAATCGGCCGTAGCCAGACCGCGCTGATCGTACAGTCGCCATACCGTCTTGTTGCCGGGGTTTAGCGTCTTGGCCGGCGTCTCGGAAATCTTGATCGCCGGCACCCATACCCCATTGCGTTCGAGCGAGACCAGTTTGTACACCCCATCCAGAGCCGGGTCGCCGTGCGATGTGATCAGGTTGGTGCCAACGCCGTAGACCAGCCGTCTGATCACGTTCTCCGGGTCTACCCCGTAACGCGGCGCTTCGTCGCGGATCTGGGCGGCGATCTGCCACATTACCAGCTCGTCGAGCTGATTGGAGAGCACGATGGATGTTTCCGGAAAGCCGGCTGCGTCCAGCATCTTCGCCGCCTGAATGCTCAGGTAGGCGAGGTCACCGGAGTCGAGACGCACGCCGGTGGGCTTGTGTCCCTTGCGCCGTAGCTCCTCGAACACCTTGATCGCGTTCGGCAGGCCGCTCTCCAGCGTGTTGATCGTATCCACCAAGAGCAGGCAATCGTCCGGGTAGACCTCGGCGTAGGCGCGAAAGGCATCCAGCTCGCTGCCGCCCATAGCGATGAAGGCCTGCACCATGCTGTGGGCGTGGGTGCCCTTGGGCGGGAAGCCCAACACGTGCGACATGCCGGCATTCGAAGAGAAGTCGGCACCGCCGATCAACGCTGCGCGCGTGCCGGCGTTCGCCCCCTTGTCCTGCGCGCGTCGCATCCCGAACTCCAGCACTGTTCGCCCCTGGCTGCTCTCGCGGATGCGCGCGGCCTTGGTGGCGATCAGGATCTGGAAGTTGAGCTGGTTGAGCAAGGCGCTCTCGAGAAGTTGCGCGTTGGCCAATGGCCCTTCAATCACCGTGAGCGGCGCGTATGGATGCACCACGTGGCCCTCCGGCACGGCGCGCATGGTGATGGCGTCGAATCCCCCATAGCGCTTCAGCCAAGTCAAGAAGTCGTCACCGAACAGCGGCCGGCCGGCGCGCGTCTTTTGCGCCTTCAGATAGGCCAGGTCTTCATCGCGAAAGTGGGCGCGGCGCATCCAATCCAGCAACGTGCCCAGCCCGGCGTTCACGCAGTAGCCGGCCTGATGCTTGCCGTAGTCGGGATAGCTGCGGAAGAAGTGGTCGAATTGGGCGCGTTGTTCGTGGATGCCGGCGCGGAAGTACAACTGCGCCATGGTCAACTGATACTGGTCAGTGAACAAGATGCCTTCGGCAGTGTCTCGGTCGTTTGCGTTCATGGCAATTTGAGTGCGGTGGACGCGCAGTTTAGCCTGATGCGACCCGGCGCGCGTCATCCGCTAGGCAGTTAATCATAGGGGAAATGCCGCACTTCGCACGAAAGTCCAGGTCTGCCGGCCGCCGACCTGGACGGAAGTCGAGTGGATTTACGCCACGGCTTGGCCTATGCTGCAGGCCACTCGCACAAGCTCTTGAAGATTCGGAGGCTTCTTGAAATGACACAGACCGAGAATGCATTGGCTGCCCTTTCGCAGGCCATGGCCGATGCCGTCGAGCGCATAGCCAGATCGCTCGTCATGGTGAATGGCCGGCCACGCCAGCCAGCCACCGGTATCGCCTACGACGCTGACCTGGTGTTGACCGCCGATCACGTGCTGGAGCGTGAAGACAACCTGACGGTGCAGACGCACGATGGCCGCGTCTTGGGCGCGCAGGTCGTCGGGCGCGATGCATCCACCGACCTGGCCGTGCTGCGCGTGCCGAACCTGGGGGTGCCGGCTGCGAGCGCGGCAGCCGACGCGCGGGTGGGGCAGATCGCGCTTGCCGTCGGCCGTCCGTCGGCCGACGGCGTGATGGCCAGCCTGGGCGTGGTGAGCAAGATCGGTGGGCCGGTGCGCATGGGGCGCAGCGGCGCAACGTTGGAGCGATACATCCAGACCGATGCCACCCCCTATCCCGGCTTCAGCGGCGGCGCGCTAGTGGATATGACCGGCGCGGCGTTTGGCCTGTTGACCACCGGCTTCGGCCGTGGCGCGGCGATCGTCATTCCCATGGAGGTCGCCTTGAAGGTGGCGCGCACGCTGACCAAGCAGGGCTACGTGAAACGGGGCTACCTGGGCGTCGTCAGCCAGCAGGTGAAGCTGCCGCCGGCGCAGCGCAGCGATGCCCAGGAATACGGCTTGCTCATCGTCCGCGTGGAGGAGAACAGCCCGGCCGAGAGGGGTGGCCTGCTCATCGGCGACATCCTGCTCGCAGTCGATGATCAGGCCATCAACGATGCCGATGACCTGATGGCGGCTTTGCACGGCGAACGCGTCGGCAAGCCGGTGACGGTTCGCGTGAGCCGGGGCGGTGCCGTGCGGACGCTCTCCGTCGTCGTCGGCCAGAAAGCTTGACCAACGCGATGACCCTTTTATCAGCAATGGCCACTTCGCAGGCGCTTGCTGCCATGATCGAGGCAGCCAAAGCCAGCGTGGTGCAGGTGCAGAGCGGCAGCCGCGGCATCGGCACCGGCGTGATCTGGCGCAGCGCTGCCGGGGCGGCATCGGACGCACACAGCGCGATCATCACCAACGCGCACGTCGTGATGGGGACGGAGCGGCGCAACGGCCGGGGCAGACTCCAGGTGGTTACCGGGGATGGACGCGAGTTCGCGGCTGAGGTGCTCGCCAGTAATCCGCAGCTCGACCTGGCGATGATCCGCGTGAGCGCAGCCGGGCTGCCGGTCGCAAAGGTCGGCGACTCGACCCGGCTGCGCGTGGGCGAACTCGTCTTCGCCATCGGCAACCCGTGGGGACAGGTCGGCGTCGTCACAGCAGGCATCGTCAGTGGTCTCGGCAGCATCACCCTCCAGGGGACGAACCGGATGGCCCAGTACATTCGTTCCGACGTGCTGCTTGCGCCGGGCAACAGCGGGGGACCCTTGCTGGATGCAACCGGAGCGGTGATTGGCATCAATGCCATGATCTTCGGCGGCGATTTGAGCGTGGCAATCCCCAGCCATGTCGCCACGGAATGGATCGCCGGCGAGCCGGACAATCCAGTTCGCCTGGGCATTGGCGTGCGGACGGTGCGCCTGCCGACGCGCCAGCGGGGCTTGCTGGTGGTGAATGTTGCGCCCGATGGCGCAGCCGCGCGGACGCTGCTGATCGGCGACGTGGTGCTCGGCGTGGCCGGCGAACCGGTGGCCGACCCCGATCGCTTCGTATCAGCGGTGACGCGCAGCGCGCGAGCGCGCGGGTCCGTGCGCCTGAACGTGTTGCGCGGCGGCGCTGTGCGCGATGTGGATGTGAAGGTAGACTCTCGAAGCCTCTAAGGCTTCGAGGGTTGGTTTTCATGGCGGGCATATTCATCGTTGCTCCCACCCCTGCGTTGCGCGCCGGCCTGCGCGCTTTGCTCGCCCAGGCCGACCCGGCATGGGAAGTCGTGGGTGAAGCGTCCTCGATCGGTGACGATCGAACTGGCGCGGACGCCGATCTATTCCTGTTGGCCGACCCCGATCAGCTCGCGCCGCTATCCGCTGCCTTGTCCGGCGCCCGCAGTCAGAGTGCGGTCGTGCTGACCGACGACGTCGCCGCCGCCGAGGCGCTGCGTCACCTGCCGCTGCACGGATGGGCTGTTGCGCCTGCCGATGCCACTGTTCAGGAACTGCACGCGGCTGTCCTGGCAGCCGTACAGGGGATGGTTGTGCTGCCGGCGCAGATGGCCGCTCAACTCATCGAGCCGCTTGCCGGCGCCCGTGCGACCGGCCGCGTGGAAGGGCCTGAGCTGAAGCAGCCGCTCACGCCTCGCGAAATCGAAGTTTTGGAATGGGTGAGCCGCGGCTTGCCAAGCAAAATGATTGCGCACGAGCTGGCGGTGAGCGAGTCCACAGTCAAGTTTCATTTGTCCTCGATTTACGCAAAGCTGGGCGTGGCCAGCCGTACCGAAGCGGTCAGCCGCGCAGCCAGGCTGGGGTTGATTACGCTGTAGGTGTGCAGGCTTGCTCCCCGGAATATGCCATCGGCCTGGTTATCACCCTCGTCTCATCCGGCCACTCTAGAATCACGCCTGCATGTCACTCGCTCAAGCAACGCTGATTGGACAGCCGGCTGATGACGATGCGCGCAGCCTTGCGCTGACGCGCATCAACTTGCAGGATCTGCTGGATAACTTCGGGCTGGCTCAGGTGCGCTGGCTGCGCCCGGCGCTGGAGCGGCTGCTCTGGTCGCAAGCGGCACAGTTCACTCGGTTGGTCATGGACTTTGATCGGCGAATCGAGGAAGCCGGGTTGCAATCTGCGTCGCGTGAATTCCTCGCACGTCACACGCGCGGCTTGCACGTCGCTGGCCTTGAAAACGTGCCGATGGAGGGCGCGGCGATCTTCGCCGCCAACCATGCCGGCATGTCGGAGTCGCTCGCTTGCTTCGGCGCCATTCCGCGTCGGGATCTGCGGGTGGTCGCCAACGATCGTCCTTTCGTGCGCGCACTCCCCAACATGTTCGCCCGGTTGATCGCTGTGCCGGAGGCGGCAGGTGATCGTTTCGCCGTCGTCCGCCAGGTCACGCGCCACTTGAACAGCGGCGGCGCGCTGTTCATCAACCCGGCCGGTCGCATCGAGCCGGATCCGGCTTGCATGTCGGGCGCGGTCGAGTCGCTGCAGACGTGGTCGCCGAGCCTCGGAGTCTTCGTCAGACGCGTTCCGTCGGTGCGCGTCGTGCCGACGCTGGTGAGCGGAGTGATCTTGCCCTGGACGCTACATCACCCCTTAGTGCGATTGCGACGCCATCCGAAGGATCGCGAACGCGCGGCCGCGGCGATTCAGTTGATCGTTCATCTGCGCCGGCGTGAGCGCACGCCGGTGACGCCTACTGTGAGGTTTGGCCGGCCGCTGCGCGGCGAAGACTTGATCCGGCTTGGGAGTGCCGAGGAGATCGTGGCGGCAATCACGGCGGCGATGGCCGACATGATGTCGGCCATCCGGTGAGTCATTCAGGCGGAAGCCTGAGCCGATCGCACATGGGCTTGTAGCTGGGGAAAGAATGTGTGGAAATCATCGCGCAGGCCGGCATAGTGCGTGCTGAGTTGCGGCGTGGCTTCGCCGAGTAGATTAGGGCGACTCAGCCGGCGCGACATGCGCTTCAGGATCGCCTCGATGCCTTCCAGTGAGGTATATGCACCCAGCCAATCATCGGTCGCCATGCGCTGCAATCCGAGCCGAACCTGTTCGGGCAGTTTGTCCCAATATGCGGCGAATTCTGCGTAGATGTTCGTAATCCAGGCGCGCAGCGGCACGTTGCAATAGCGTTCCCATTCCACAGCCAGGAAATGATCATAGAACACGTCCACCAACACCGCGGCATAGCGCTTGAACGGCGGTTCGATGCGCGCTTTGCTGCGCGCAACGGCCGGATGCGCGTCGGTGTACAGGTCAATGAGGCGATGGCTGGAGAACCCACGCCGGATGCCGGGGCTGAATTGTGCGCGCGCTTCGCCCTTTACCCAATCCGCGATGACGTTGCCGATGCGATGTTCCACGTCGTCATCGGACAGAAAGAGATGGGCGAGCCAGTTCATCTAATGAGGGACAGCAGGATGGCGAGGGCCGTTGCCAATCCGCCAAAAGCAAGCGATGTCAGGCGTATCTTCGCCGCCCGCTCGCGCAAGGCTTGCTTTTCAGCTTCGTCGGCGATAGCTTCGATGCCGCTATCCAGGTTGCGCACGCCGCGCATGGCGAATGCCACGCATGTCTTCTCGCGCCACTGGATCAGTCCGCTGGCGCCGGCGAAGAAAATGGGCAGGAGCGCCAGGTTGGCCCACCATGGCGCGGCTGCTATGCGCAGCACCATGAACGCTGCAACGCCGACCACTATGCCTGCCGCGCCGATGATGAGGCGCTTCTGCCGCTCCTTGGGGCCGATGTTGAAACACACTTCGCTTGAAGGGAGGGATTCGCTCGCTTGGCTCATGGTGACACTGTTCTCAACATTAAGTGGAGTGTAAGGGAATCACCTGAGAGGCCAATGAGCGATGAAACGCATCAAACGCTGGCTGGAATTCAACCGGTGGTATCTGCAAGGCCGACGGCCGCCGTGGGATACCGGCGTCTCGCCGCCGGAGCTGTATGCTTTTATCGAGAGCCATGCGCCGGGGCGCGCGCTTGACCTGGGATGCGGCACGGGCACAAATGCTATCACCTTGGCTCAGCGCGGTTGGCAGGTGATCGGCGTGGATTTCGCCGTCACAGCCATCCTGGTAGCGAGGCGCAAAGCGCGCGCGGCCGGCGTGCAGGCCGATTTTCGCGTGGGCGATGTGACCCGCCTGGTAGATCTGCGTGGGCCGTTCGATTTGATCCTCGACATCGGTTGCTTTCACGGGCTGACACCGGATGAGCGATTGGCCTACGCGCGCAACGTCAAACGCTGGCTCGGCCCAGACGGGGTGTTCCTGCTCTACGTCATCTTCAAGGATGATGCGCAACCGAAGCGCAGCGGCGTGGCTGCATCCGACCTGGATTGTTTTGCGCTGGAGCTGGCGCCGGTCGCGCGCACGGATGGCACCGATGCAGCGCGCGGTCGGCCATCGGCCTGGTTGACGTATCGCTTCGTCTCTCAGCAGGAGTTGTTACAATGACCGGCGTTCGAGGTCGCGCATACGGGCGCTTGCTGCGCGCTCATTGGAGGTTGGCGTGTTCATCCCACTGTTCATCCTTTTGCTGCTGATGCTGATCGCGATCGTCATCCTGGTCGGCATCGTTGCCGTGCCGGTTGCGATCGCGCGTCGTCTTCAACCCCACCGCCCGCCGTCCCGCATGGCGGAATCGCAATATGCGGATGACGCTCAGCGGCTGGTGAGGGAAATCAAAGAGGCGCTCAAGGCGTGTCCGATCCCCTATGAACAGAAGACCGAACTGTTGCGCCAGGTGCGCGATATTCCCGGCAACGTCGTGCGCGCGTTGCACAAGCTGCAACGCCTGCGCCGCATCAAGAAAATCGCCAAGCGCTCGGAGGACGCCGCCAACGCCGCCGATGTGCTCGACGACATTGTGCGCATGGAGCGCCAGATCGTGGACGAGCTGCGTCGCACCCACGAGACGTTGTTGGCGGTGCCGGTGACGTTGATGAAAGTGGACGCCGCTCGCGGCGAGCGCAACTTCGATCGCGTCATCGTTGCGCTGAGCGAGACCAATCAGCGGTTGAACGACCTGGCAGATAGCTACGGCGAGGTTCGCGCCAAGCGGAATCTGGGTTACCCATAGCTGCTCGCACCATTCTCCATCTCGATCTCGACGCATTCTTCTGCGCCGTCGAGGAGTTGCGCGACCCATCGTTGCGCGGCAAGCCGTTTGTCGTCGGCGGCCGGCCCGAGCAGCGCGGCGTCGTGTCGTCTGCTTCGTATCCCGCCCGCAAATTCGGCGTTCGCAATGCCATGCCGACCTCGCAGGCTTTGCGGTTGTGCCCGGAGCTGATCGTCGTGCCCGCGGCGCACGCTATCTACGCCGAATACTCCCAACGGGTCATGGCGTTGTTGCGCGACTACGGCGACGCCGTGCAACAGATTTCGGTGGACGAAGCCTTTCTCGACCTGACCGACCTGATCGACTTGACCGACCTGACCGACCTGACCGACCTGACGACTGGCGACGCAAGTCTCTTGGCGCTCGAAATCCAACGGCGTATTCGAGACGAAATTCATCTGCCTGCCTCGATCGGCGTGGCGACGAGCAAGCTGGTGGCGAAGATGGCCAGCGGACGGGCCAAGCCCAACGGCATCCTGGTGATCGCGCCGGGCAGGGAAGCCGAATTTCTCGCCCCACTACCGGTCGGCGAGTTATGGGGCATCGGCGCGGCGACTGCAGCCCGGTTGGAGCAGATCGGCATCGTCACGATCGGCGATTTGCAACAGGCGGCGCCGCGATTGCTGCGCCACGTCTTAGGCGATCACGCCGGGGCGGTGATTGCGCGGGCCCAGGGCGTGGACGAGTCGCCGGTGCGTCCGGAACGTGAAATCAAATCCATCAGCGAGGAACGCACCTTCCCCCGTGACGTGAGCGACCCCCAGGTGCTGCGCAATATGTTGCTCACGTTGAGCGATGAGGTCGCGGTTCGATTGCGATCGCAAGGCCTCTTTGCCCGAACGGTTCACCTCAAGCTGCGCTGGTACGACTTCCACACCGTCACGCGGCAGACCACGCTGGTTGCGCCAACGCAGTTGGGCGAGGAGATCTTCGCCGCGGCCGAGCCGCTGTGGCGGCAGGCCTGGCTCACGCGCGAGTCGCAGCTCGCGCGCGGGTCGCATCGCGGGCGAGGTGACCCCATCCGGCTCATTGGCGTCGGGGTGAGCGGCCTGAGCGAAGTCTGGCAGATGACGATGTTCGACGACGGCCGGCGTGAGGCAAGGTTGGCGCTGGCTCGCACGCTGGATGAGCTGCGGGCGCAGTATGGCAAGCCGATCGTGCGACGAGCGAGCCTGGCAAACCGGCCACGCGCACAGGCCGGTTGAGAAGTGTTTGCCAAATCGCGCATCTTCGTCAAAATACAGCGCGCGTGGGCGCCAGTCCGGCGACGCGCAACGATTCGACAATTCGATTTTCATGGAGCAAACCAGACACATGCAACTTCTCCCTTCCAATAGCGTGGCACTCGTCACTGGTTCTGGACGCGGCCTGGGCCGCGCGATTGCCGAGAAGCTGGCCGACGCCGGCGCAGCTATCATCTTGCACGACCATCATCGCGAGTCGCCATCGGTCTTTGGCGAGGCTCCCGACCTGGACGCGGTGGTCGCCCAGTTCCGCGATCGGGGCGCGAACGTGATCGGTGTGACTGCCGACGTCGCGAACTACGCCGAGATGCAGCAAGCAGTGAAGGCCGGTGAAGATGCGCTGGGCCCGATCACCATCCTGGTCAACTGTGCCGGCGGCGACATCGGCGCCGGCGGCAAGGGCAAGCCTGACCCCAACGACGCGCTCGGCATCTCACCTGAGGACCTGCAAGCCATCTTCAACCGCAACCTGATCGGCACCATCCAGGTGTGTAAGCTGGTGGTGCCCGGCATGATTGCGCGCAAAGCAGGCTCGATCATCAACATTGCGTCGGTTGCTGCTCTTTTCGGCGTGGAGCGCGAGGTGGCCTATGCCGTAGCCAAGGCCGGCATCATGCACTACACGCGCTGCCTGGCCATCGAATGTCGCCGCTCGGGCGTGCGCGCCAACGTCATCGCACCCGGTCCGACCAAGACGGCCCGCTTTCTGGCCACGCGCGTGGTGGATCCGGCCAAGATGGACGAGACGCAGCCCTCGCTCGATCGCTACGCCAATCCGGCCGAAGTCGCGGATGCCACATTGTTCCTGGCCAGCAATCTGGCGCGCTTCGTCACCGGCCAGGTGCTGGCTGTGGATGGCGGCCTGACGACGCATGCCTATTGACGCGGACAAACCACAAGCCAGGTTTCTTGAAGAAACCTGGTTGGTAAAGCATCGTCGCCATGGAACTAAAAGATAAAGCGGCGATCGTCACCGGCGCCAGCCGCGAAATCGGCGCGGCGATTGCCGAGCGACTGGCGTCGGACGGCGCGCGCGTGCTGATCTCGCACCACGCTGAGCCGGAACTGGCCGAGGCGAACGCGGCGCGCATCCGCGCCAGGGGAGGATGCGTCGCGGTGATGGAAGCTGACCTGACGAGCGTTCAGGCCAACGACGACCTGGTCGCGCGCTGTGTTGCGGAGTTCGGTCGGCTCGATTTCTTCATCGCCAATGCCGGTATCACCGTGTTCGCCACAATGATGGAAACGCAGGAATCGGTTTGGGATGCGCTGTTCGACCTGAATGTGAAAGGGGCGTACTTCGGTGCCCGGGCGGCGACCAGGCAGATGATCGCGCAGGGGTGGGGTGGGCGCATCGTGTTCTCATCATCGGTGGCCGGCATCCGCTCGCCTGCTGCCCTCAGCGCTTACAGCATCACCAAAGCCGCGCTGCGGCAAATGGCCAAAGTAGTCTCCGCAGAGGTGTCGCCGCACGGCATTACGGCCAACGCCATCGGCATCGGCGCGGTGGTGAACGCGCGCAACCTGGCGACGGAACCGGATTACGCCGAGAAGTGGGCGCGTTATAACCCGCTCGGCCGGGCTGTGTATCCGACCGACATCGCCAGCGCCGTGCGCTTCCTCGTGTCGCAGGAGGCCGAAATGATCACTGGCCAGACCCTGGTCGTAGACGGCGGCTGGCTGACCGGTGGACGGAGTGGTTGATGCGCGTCGCTCAGGATAGCAGACGAACCGGGCCGAACAACCCCGACACTTCCTGACCGGGGAAGACATAGTGCGTCGGGCTGACCGACTTGAGATACGGCCCAAGTGTGTTGCACACCAGCACTTCCAGCGCGTTCTCTCCGATCTGCATCGCCGAAGAGAGGTCGAAGCGCCAGGGCGAGCAAAAGCGCGCCCCGACAAGTTGGCCGTTGACCCACACCTCGGCCGTGCCGCGCACGTCTCCCAGGTCGAGGGTGAGATGTGCCGGCAGATGGGTCAGATGGAACGTCGTGCTATAGCGCACGCCGCCGGAATACGATGCCAACCCGTAGTCCGCCCATGCCCCAAGGCCCATCGGCCCCCGATCCGCTTCGTAGGTGATTGGGCCGTCGAATGCAGCGCCGCCGCTTCGGCCACGTTCCCGCACCACGCGGAGCATCATGGTGCGGATGGGTGCGTCGGCCGGCGGTAATTCGGCGTATCCATCGCGCAGCGCGATCTCTTCCCCGTCAACGAGCAGGCTAGCCTGTCCGTGGATGGGCAGGCGGATGGCGGTGGCCATAGCTGGCGCCGTCCACCTGAACCATTCGATTGCCGGCGCGCCGGCGTGTGCGTCAGGCACGATGGGGATCACCGTTCCATCGGAAGGCACATCTTCCAGCCAATGGGCAGCAGGCAGTGGATGCGGCCTGCGTTGGACCAGCGGCCATGCCGGGTCGATGCCGGAGGCGAAGTCGGCTTCCGAGGTGTAAGCACGGTCCACCCATTGCCGCCTTCGCAGTGCTGCTGGCTGAACCGGTCCATCGTCGCGCTGTGCGGTCCAATCCGCGTCACCAAAGAAGATGAGGCAACGGTCGTCGGCGCTGCTCACTATCGCATCTACCAGCAAGGCGATCGGTTGCCCCTGATCCTGGATCTCGATTGCCACCTCATTCGAGCCGCGCCGGAAGGCGCGCGTGGTGTAGCGTTGCACGCGCGGCGAGCCATCGTATGGGTCGAAGCCGCCTTGTCGTCCAACTTCCACGCCGTTCACCAGCACGCGACATGCGCCGGCCGTGCCGATGTGCAGGCGCGCTTCGGTGGGTTCGAAGGATATCTCCACCGTGCGCACGAAGCGCACGCGCGAATCCCTGACCGGCTGGCCGGGGATGGTGAGCCATTCGGGTCGTTTGAACGCGTCCGCATTGGATACAAGTGCCCAGAACGCGCGCATATGCACCGACTGTTCGGCGCGCAGCTCGAATTCGAGGACGTTGTAGCCTGTTCGAAGCTGGACGGGCGCTTGCCAGTGATAGCCGGGGGCGTCGTCGCCGGCCTGCTCTCCGTTCAACCAGACGCGCTTGGCGGCCGGGGCACCGATGACCAGATGCGCTGCCCGCGGCTCGTCCATCCAAAAGCCGGTGCGGAAGCGAATGCCCTGGCCGGCACGCACCGGGCCGAAGGCGAGGAATTCCTGAGGCACGCGGCCCTTTGGTCCCAGCGACGCAGCGTGCAACCGGTCGCGCTCGATGCCGCGCGAAAGCGAGTAGATGACCGGTTTCCATTCCTTGACCTGCAGCGGGTCGGCGCCCGAAGACGGGTAGTGCAACAGCGCAGGCAAACAGTCGGGATCGTCCGGCCCGGTAAACCAGCCGTAGGTGCCGAAGGTCAGCGTTGCGTCGCGCCAGACCGTTTCGCCGTCCAGGCGGTGTTGCACATGCCAGGTCTGCGCGGGTGGAGCGCCGGCAAAAGCGGGCAATGCAAAGTCGCCGTAACGGTTGTCCAGTGTCGGTTCGAGTGATGCGCTCCAGGCATCTGGCACCTGGATGACGGCCGCGGGCTGATCATGTTCGACCATTTCATCGGGTGCAGGGGCGCTGTCCCAGACCAGCAATGCTGCCGGTCCATCTTTGAAGGGGATGAAAGCGTCCACGTAGCCGTCGCCGATCTCGGCGTGCACGCGCGTGATCTCGCCGCTGATCGGATCCCACAGTTGCGGTGCGCTGGTCTTGCCCATGGCGCGAACGACCATCCCGCGTCGGTAGCGTCGCGCGTCGAAGTTGTAATTCACATCGAGCCAGTGCTTGCCGGCGACTTCGGTGGCGCGCGGAAAGGTCGCTGGCACGAAGACGACATCGCGCCCCTCGATGCGATGGTGCAGGAGGGGCACGGGGGCATCGAATGGGCGCGGCAGATCGGCTAGCGCATCGCCGATCCGGTTAGCGTCGGCGACGAAAGTTGCCTGCCCGCCCTCGAAGAAGTGCTGCAAGCGTCGCACCGCGGACTGATCGGCCTGCGCGGCCAGCTCGGGCAGTGCGCCGACGGCGATCAACCGTCCGCCGCTTTCGACGAATTGGACCAACTTCGCGGCGGTGTTCGGCTGGAGGACGGTGCATGCCGGCAACACGACGACGCGGTAACGCTCATGGCCGATCACCAATGCGCCATCTTCGATGCCGGCGCGATGCACCGAATCGTCGTCGAGCATGTCGAAGTCGCGCCGGTCGCGATCCAGCGCGCCGGGCTGGACGTCATACCACGTCATCAGTCCAACGAGCGCCGTGTAGGCGTCGTGGGCGGCTTGCGCGCGCGGCAAAGGGCCTTCTGGCGTCAGGTTGGCCTGGACGGTCGTGGTCGGGAAGAGCACGCCGATGTCGCAGGTGTGGTGTCCCTGGCTGAGCACGTAACACAAGCGGCTCACGGCTGCCGAGAATAGTGGGTAGTGCTTCCAGTATGGCTGGCGCCAGCAGGTGGAGGGGGGCGCCCATTCCCACCATCCGCCGCGCGTGCTGTAGTAGGCGGCATGCGGGTTATATAAGTTCGCGCCGGCGCGGAGCCACGGCAGCAACCAGTCGAAGGTTTCTTCGAGCGTGCCGCCCCAGCCGGTGCTGTGAAAAGCTTCGATCCACACGCGTGGGCGATCGTATAGGTGGGCCAGTGAGCTGTGCACCTTCGCTTCGCCGTGGTGATCGCTGCCCGGCGCACCATACCAGCGGTGGGTGCGCAGATAGTCGGCATACAGGCCGACGCTGGCGATGGGGTGGCCCTGGCGGGCTGGATGTTGTTGGTCGAAGCCGCAGATCAGACCATGGCGCTCGTGCCAATCGAAAAGTGGCTTGAAGAACGCTTCTTCGACCAGCGCCGCGCGCACGGTCTCGGCATCCACGCGCACGCGTTGGGCATGTACGTCGTCGCCATCATAGAGCCATTCGATATGATCGCGCAAGTCGTAGCCCACGCGTTGCCGGAAGGCCTCGACGAACGTTGGTCCCCATGTCGGCATGGTCGGCAGCTCGTCTTGGAACGAGCCGACGATAACGTCGCCAAAGAAATCGCCGGCGCGCCGCTCGTATTCGCCGTGCACGATGTCAATCAGCCCGGCGCATGCTTCGGCGCTGGTGTAGTCGAAGCCGCGCTTCACGGTGTAGATCAGGCGCAGGCGCGAAAGTTGGGCGACGTTGCACGCTGCGCGGCGGTCGGCCAAGGGCACTCGCGTCGGTGGGCCGATCGCGATGCCCTGGGGGTCAATCGGTGTGACCGAGGCGGCCAGCGGTTCACCTTCTGCGGGGCATACCACCTGCAAGCCGCCGGTGCCTTGGACGCTGGCGCAGCCCAGCCACTGGCCGGCCCAGGCTGGGTGGTCGCGCACCAACCCGGCTTGCAGATTGGCGCCTGAGAACCCGATCTGGTCATACACCCAGATGCGCATGCCGATCTGACGGGCGTGTCCGCACATGCCGCGGAAGATCTCCCACCAGGCATCTGAGAAGAATTCGGGGCGGTCGGCCTCGGCGCCGTAGAGTGGGCCGGTGGGCGCGAGGTTGAGCAGCACGACGTTGTAGACGCCGCCGGCGACGAACCGGTCGAGTTGCCACTTCAACCGTTCCAGGTCGAGTGCGTCGCCGCTCCACCACCAGATGGGAGCGGGTGAGTAATCGCGAGGAGGCGTGGCGAAATTTGCCCGGACTCGCTCGAAGGGATGCGGATTGAATTTTGTCATGGCGCGCTGCAAGTGGTGCGCTTGTAATGGTATGTCGGACGCGCGCCGGTGCAACGCCTGGAGGAATATTTGATGGTTCGCGAAGCGAGATGCGGTGCCTAATGCGCCTCAGAGCTTGTTTGCCAAATCAGTTTTGGCCGTTCTTGACAGCTTCCTGACGCCGTATCTGGCGGTTGAGCGCCTGAGACAACGGCATATATGGCTTTCTCAAACAAGCTCTCAGTGATCTGAAAGCCAGGTTTCTCCAAGAAACGTGGCTTGTAAACCGTGGCTTACATGGTTGATGTTATGCGCGAGCTGACCTGTATGAATATCTTGACAACATCACGTCACTTCTACGATCTGCCCTGTCTCTAATGACTCGATCGCCGCGTGAATCACCTTCTGCGCCGCCAGGCCGTCCGCGCCGCTGCCGTCAATGCGGTCGGGCGGCACGCCGTCGCTCACCTCTTGCAGGAAGGCGTGGATGCGGTCTCGGAAGGTGTCGCGGAAGCCGGCAAAGCCGCCGAAGACGGGGTTCTGATACACCTGCTGCACCATCGTCTCGGCGGGATACAGCGTTGCGCGCATCCACATATCCTCGATCACGAAGCGCCCGTTCACCCCTGCGACTTCGCATCGCTCGACGGCGTGCGCCCGTTTGATGTCGTAGCTGCTGGTGAGATGGCCGACTGCGCCGCTGGCGAATTGCACATTGATCGAAGCCGTGCTCCACATCCAGCGGCCAGGCGCCTTTGTGGCAAAGCACTGCACGCGCCTCACATCGCCGCAGAAATGGCGCATGATGTCCACCGAATGGGGGTTGAGCGCCTTGAGGTGATAGTAGGGCGAGTCGAGGTCTTCGGGTCGGCCGATCCACAGCGCCATGTTGCAGAACAACAGCGCGCCAATCCGGCCTTCGCGTTGCCATTGCTTGGCGATGCGCGCCGCCGGCGTGAAGCGGTGATTGAGGTTGATGGCATAGCAGCGGTTCTTGTGGCGCGCGAAGGCGACCATTTCCTCGGCCAGGCGGATGTCGTTGCTGATGGGCTTTTCGCCCAGCACGTGGCAGCCGGCGTCGAGCGCCTGCATGGTCGGTTCGTAGTGATCGCTGCTGTATTCGAACCCGCCGGTGGCGATGCTGCATACGTCGGGCTGCAGCGCAGCAAGCAAGGCCTTCGTGTCGGTGAAATGCGGCACACCCAGTCGCCGCCCCGCCTGCTCCGCGCGTTCGGGGATTTTGTCGCATACGCCGACCAGCTCGGCGAGCGGATCGGCTTTATAAATGTCTGCGTGCAGGTTGCCGATGTTGCCGAGGCCGATCACACAAACTCGCAGCATGTTCATCAAATGGATTGGTCAGGAGGGTCAAGTCTTCAAGTCGTCAAGTCATCAAGTCATCAAGTCGTCAAGTTGTCAAGTCGCCACGACCTGCTGACCTGCCGACCTGCCGACCTGCTGACCTGCCGACCTGCTGACCTCTACAAGTAGCCCTGCTCGATCAGGTCCGCGCCGAAGAGATGATCGAAGCGGCTGAAGTCTACATTGCTGGTCTTCCAGCGGCCGATCGCCTCCGGTCGCACGATGATTTTGGCCAGCGGGAAGCCGAGAAAGTCTTGCAGCCGGGCCAGCGTCGCGTCCTGATCGAGGACGAAATCTTCGAACCGAACGGCGATGCAACGCTTGGGCGGCGGCGTGGCACGCACGATATCGCGTTGATACTTCCAACTGATCGCGCGCATCATCAAGACGTCGTCGTCGGCCGGTCGCTGATAGGGCACGCCGAAGTCAGCCAGGTCGTCGGTCAGGTGCGCGCCCAAGATGCAGTCGCGTGGATCGCGCACCCAGAGGATGTAGTGCGCATCGGGGAACAGGCGCACGACCCACGGGTAGATCAACGTTGTCTCCGGCAGCTTCCAACCGCGCGGCTCGTTGTGCGCCAGCACATGGCGCAGGTAGCGCCGCACCAGAAATTCGAACGCCGGATCAATCGGCATGGTGTGCAGGTTCGAGAAGTCCCATTCGTTGTTGCCGCGGTGGATAACGTATTTGGCCATCACGCGACAGGCGTCGTAGAGGTCTTCGGGGGGGAGCATGTCGCCCGAATCGTTGATTACCCGGCCCATGAATATCCCGCTGGCCATCAGCGTGTGCGAGATGGCGCGCGTGCCGGAGTGCCCGCGTCCGATGATTGTGATCATGCCTGAATGAGAATTGAGAATGAAGAATTGAGAATGAAGAATTGAGAAAGTCAATCCTCCTTTCTCAATTCTCAATTCTCAATTCTCAATTCTCAATTTTCAATTCACAATTTCTTCGCGCCGCGTTGGGTTTGCAGCTCTTTGAGCGTCCGCCTGGCCTTGGTGTCCTTCGCCTGCAATTGCTGGGCGACTTTGGGCGACCCGATGTGCAGTGTGTCGTAGGCCTGCTGCGACGACTGGAACGGGCCGCCGCCGTGGCCGTGCCAGTTGAGATTTGTGAAAATTGGGTTGGGGCGACCGGTTTGCCTCTCGCGCCGGGCGATGTGGGCATTCATGCGCTCGGTCAACATGGCCACCACTTCCGGCTCTTCATCGGCCACGTTGTGTAGCTCGCCCGGATCCTTCAACAGGTTGTATAGCTCCACCGCCGGCTTGAAGTGAAAGTCTGGCTCCAGGGCGCGGATGAGCTTCCACTCCGGCGTGCGCCAGCCGTGCTTGCGCATCCAGGTCGCTTCGGTCAGATACATCTCCGGCTCCATGACGCGCGGTTTGCCCTGCATCAGCGGGGCCAGGCTGCGTCCGTCGAACTTGATCCTGGTGCGAATGCCGAGCAGGTCGAGGATGGTCGGCATCACGTCCTTCATGTGACAGATGTCGGCGATGCGCTGGCCGGCCGGCACGCGGCCGGGGAAGCGGATGATCAGCGGCACGATCAGCGTGCATTCATACAGGCCGTGGTGGTCGTAATAGCACTCGTGATCGTGCAGCGTCTCGCCGTGGTCGGAGTTGATTACCACCAGCGTCTCTTCCTCGATGCCCAGCGATTGGATGGCCGTGAACAGGTTGGCGATGGCGGCGTCCATGTAGGCGATGGCGCCGTCGTACTGGGCGATGATGTAATCCTTGTCCGTGCAACCCGGCGGGAACCAGCTTCGGAAGTAATCGGCAAACGGCTTGAAGGCGTAGACCGGCTCGAGCGAGGTGTTGTTTGGGTCGCATTCGTCGCCGGCGTAGAACAGGCGCTCGAACGGCCGGGGCGGCAGATAGGGTGAGTGCGGATCCATGTGCCGCAGAAAGAGGAAGAACGGCGCGTCTTCCTTTGCCAGGCGTTTCAACTCCGGGATGGCCACGTCGTTGAGGTTATCGGCTTTCGGGCTGCGGCCTTCCTCCCACGACCCCCAGCCGGCAAAATCGAGGTATCGCTGAAAGCCGCGCGCGGCCGGGTTGCCGCTGAAGCCGACGCAAGTGGTGTTGTAGCCGTTTTCGCCGAGCACCTCAGCCAGCGTTTTGACGTGCTCGCCCAGGCCGCCGGCATGTCGCAAGGCGACTACGTCGGTGCCGAAGCAATCCATGCCCGTGAACATTGAGGAATAGGCCGGCGTGGTGGGGATGGATGGGCTGAACAGATTGTCGAAGGTCACGCCCCCGCGGGCATACTCGGCAAGATGAGGCGTGGTCAGGCGATGATAGCCATACAGGCTCATGTGGTCGCGCCGCAGGCTGTCTATGCCGAACAGGATGAGGTTGGGTTTTCGCTTAGCCATATTGAGGAGTCGTCGCATCCCCGCGCGCACCTGGCGCGCGCCGCGCAGGGGGCGAGGATTGCGCTCTATCTTGCCCCCAGTTGCCTGAGGATGGCGTTCAGGTAGCCGTAGCTCTCGGCGGCGATGATGGCGACGTGGGCGAGGTCGAGCTTGTTTGCGCCGATTACTTCGAGCACCACCGGCCCGCTGTAGCCTCCCGACACCATGGCTTTGCAATAGGCAAACAAGTCAATGTCACCCCGTCCGCAGGCCTGCAAAGGCGGATCGCCTGGCGACGGTCCGCGGCCCTTGCAATCGCGGATGTGGATGTGTCGCACGCGCGGGAGCACGGCTTGCAGCGCAGCCGCCGGATCTTCTCCAGCGCGGTGGATGTGGCTGGGATCCATGTCCACCCCGAAGGCCGGCGAGTTGATCTTCTCCATGGCGCGCAGGGTGGTGGGCGTGCTGTAGATGGCGCCTCCCACGTGGGCCTTGCAGCACAGCGTCAGGCCGAATGCCGCGGCGCGCTCGGCCATCTGAGCGAGCAGGTCGGTTTGCCGGACGAAATCCGCTTCCACGTCGCTCTGGCCACCCGGGCCGACGTTGACGATCGGGATGCCGATCTCGGCGCCGGCCTCGAAGGCCTGCATCAGGCGATGTTCGTCGAGCGCGGCCACTTCCATCGAGAGGAGCTGCAGCTCATGATCGGCTGCGATTTGTTTGAGATCGCGGGCTTGTTCGCGCCAGCGATCGAGTTCGAGATGCTCGCACATGCCCTTGATGGCCGCGACTTCGATGCCGTCGTAGCCGGCGAGCCGGATGTGCCGCGCGGCGGTGGCAAAGTCGAACCCGCCGAACAGCACGGAGTTCACGCCCAGGCGAATCATTTGTCACTCAGTGGCTAATCATCCGCTGCCTGCCCTGGCTTTCGGCCAGGGGCGAAGTGAAAGATCACAGGTCAACGATGGTGCGGGTCTGGAAGGAGCGAATGGCCGCCTCGATGATCTTTTGCGCCTTCAAGGCGTCTTCGCCGGAGCCATCAATGCGGTCGCAAGGCGTCCCGGCTTCGAGTTGATCAATCCATGCGCCGATGCGGCTCTTAAACGTCTCGGGGAAGGCGCGCATGCCGCCGAGATATTGATAGCTCTCCGTCTCGATGCTGTCGCGCCGATAGAAGGTCAGCCGCTCGCAGGCCTCCTCCAGCAGGAAGCGGCCTTTTGAGCCGGCCACGTCGCAGAACTCCAGCCCGTATCCGCCGCCGGCGTCGTACGAGCCGGTCAGGTTGCCGACCACGCCGTTCTCGAATTCCAACAGCACCTGCGCGTTGGAGTAGGTGACGCGCGGCTTGCCTGCCGGCGTCTCGCCTTTGTTCATGAAGGCCGCCACGCGCCTGACGTCGCCGCAGAAGTAGCGCATCACGTCGAACGAATGCGGGTGCAGCGCGCGCAGGTGGAACCACGGGGAGGTCTCGACCGGGTTGTTGATCCACATGCGCATATTGATTAGGTGCAGTTTGCCCAGGCGGCCGCTCTCCACCCACTCCCTGGCCCGCCGCGCCGCCGGCGTGAAGCGGTGGTTCAGGTTGATGGCGTAGGGGATGCGCTTCTCGCGCGCCAGTGCCACCATCTCTTCGCCTTCTTCGACGACGTTGGAGATGGGCTTTTCGCCCAGCACCGCGATGCCGGCTCGCAGCAGCTCGATGGTCGGCTGATAGTGTTCGCTGCCGTTCTCTTCGCCGCGGGTGCACACGCTGCATGCGTCGAGATGAATGCCGCTGTCGAGCATTTGCTGCACGCTGTAGAAGGCGCGCGCGCCGAACTTGCGGGCAGCGTTGTCCGCCTTCTCCGGGATGATGTCGCACACGGCGACCAGCTCCACTTTGGGATTGTCCTTGTATACCTGAGCGTGGATTGAGCCGATGTTGCCCACGCCCACAACGCCTACCTTTAAAGTCATAGTGTCCTCGGGAGACTCAGGGAAATTGGGGTGCCCTCAAGGCGGCGATGCGTTGCTCGCGCGCACCTGAGGAGATCGAGTCGGGCGTCCGGCGCGCCGAAAGTTCGGGGACGAATGCGCCGTTTGCATCCTCCGGGTAGAGGCGATGCACGTTCTCCGCCGTCACCAGGATGTGGTCGGTGTAGACGGCCGGCGGCACCGAACTCCCGGCCAGCATCTGCAGGGCCAGCGGGATCACGCGCTCGCCGTAGGTGTTCGGAAAGTAATCCACCCCGCCGATCAGCATCGGGTTGTTCCGGCGCAACTCGCGACGGATGGCTTTGCTCACGTTCTGACTGACGACGGCGGTGGTGTGCTGGCGGCCCAGCACTTCGGCTGCTTCCAACGCGCCGATGGCCGAGTTGGCGTTGATGCCGATGAATAGCACGCGCCGGCCCCATGGGATGTTGCGCAGGGCCTGCGTGGCTGCCGAGCGCGATTCGTCGAGCATGCCGCGTGTCTCGAAGTGCAGGATGTCGTTCTCCTTCAGTGGGAACTGTCCACGCAGCGTAGCCAGTGCACCCTGGATGCGTGCAGCAGGAATGGCGCCGGATTCGGATTGCTCCAGGCATACCACCTTGTCCAGTTGCCCGTTCCAGTGTTCGCGGATCCAGGTCGTGGCCGCTTCGCCGGCGATGCGCCCGGCGCGGTAGTTGTCCGCGCCGAAGTAGACCGCACCGGGCATGGGGATGTCTATGGCGATGACCGGTACGCCGGCGCTGCGAAACATGTCCATTAGCGCGTAGTTGGTGCGCTCATCTTGTTGATATTCGATGACCAGATCCACCTTGGCTTGCAACATCCGGCGCGCGTTCTCCACAGCAACGTCGCTATCGGACTCGTTGTCGGCCAGAATCAGTTCGATTTTGCCGGTCGCCGCTGCGGCCCGCTCGATGCTCTCGCGCACGGCGACGGCGAAGTCTTGTTGCTCGTTGAGGTTGGCGAAGCCGATGCGCCAGGTGCGTTCCGGCGAGCTATCGGCCCATACCTCGGTGATGCGCTCGCCGCACAGCGACACGCGCACGCCGGCTGCGACCAGCGCGTTCACCACATCGGCCGGCGCACCGTTCGTAGTGATGAGCTGCTGGGCCTGGTTCAGTCCCGCGAAGCTCATCAACCCCAGCTTGCCGATGCTGTCCTCCATCGCCAGGACGATCACGTGGTCTGCGCAGGCGACCATGCCGGCCTTGATCTGCGCATCGGCGATGTCGTTGCTGGCGAAGCCCTGGGCCGTGTTCACCCCGTCGCAGGTGACGAAGGCCTTGTTCACCCGCATGCGTTCTAGCACCCCCGCCGCGATCGGCCCGTCCAGGGTGTCTCGTCCGGTCCGCACCTGGCCGCCGATTAGGATGACGGTGTGCGCCGGGTTGTGGGCCAGCTTTTGGGCGATGTCCAGGCTATTGGTCAGGACAACCAGCGACTTCATCCCCACGATTTCCACGGCCAGCGCTCGAGTGATCGGGCTGCCGCACATCACGATCAAATCGCCCTCGTTGACGAGTTCGGCCGCGCGTTTGGCGATGCTGTGAATCTGAGCCGTCCGGCGCGGATCGTCGTCGCTGATGCTGTTCGGGACGCGGCTGCGCCGGGCGAGGACGGGGTGGGCCACGTCGGCCGGCACTGCGCCGCCTTGGGTGCGGATCAATCTGCCTTGCGCTTCCAGCGTGCGCAGGTCGTTGCGGATCGTCCCTTCGGAGACCTGAAAGCGCTCGCATAGCTCCATGATGTGCACGGAACCATGTTCCAGTAGTTGAGCAATGATTTGGTCTTGGCGTTCCGGAGGCTTCATGGCGCTTGCCTTAGACTCGTGCGGTGGATTGTAGAAACCACAACGCCTTTGTCAATTGCGCCGATAACAGAACGACATTTCAACCGCCTTCAAAGCGACCAAATTAGCCTAGATTGTCGTTTTAACAAATTTTCTTCGCCGCATTGACAGCGCCTCGGCAGAATACTTACTATGATTGAACGAATGTGAACGTCGCGACGTCCCGCGGCATTTGTGCATTTCTTCACCGAGCTGGGCGCGTCACCCTTCATCGCCTCATCTCCCACCGCCGGCGCGCGGCTCGCAATCGAACACATTTTTGAGGTAGGGGCAAAATGCTCTCACAGGACCAAGTGCGCGAATTTCATCGCAACGGCTACGTGCGCGGTAGCCGTGTGCTGACCGACGAGCAGGTCGAGCTGCTCCGCGCGGAAATCCAACGCGTGATTGACGACGACGGCAAGCCCGGCGTCCCCCAGCCGGTGTTACTGCGCAACCTGAACGCCGACCGTCCCGATGCGCCGGTCTGGCAGATCGTCAATATCTGGGAAGCCAGCCGCCCCTTCCGCGATCTGGTGATCTTCAATCGGCAGATTGCAGAGGAGATGGCCCAACTCACCGGCGCTAAGCAGTTGCGGATCTGGCACGATCAGGTGCAATACAAACCCCCGGCATATGGCGGCACCACCATGTGGCATCAGGACGCGCCGCTCTGGCCCATCATCGCACCGATGACCGAGGTATCGGCCTGGGTGGCGCTCGACGACGTGGATGTAGACAACGGTTGCATGTGGATGGTGCCCGGCTCACATCTGTGGGGCAACCACATGGACTTCATCCGCGAACACGTGCGCACCTTCGATGCTATGCCGGCCGAATTCCAGGGGCATCGCATCGAGGTGAAACCCTGTCCCGTCAAGAAAGGCGAAGTGCATTACCACCACGCCTTGACCTGGCACGGCTCGCCCGACAACAAAAGCCCGCGCCCGCGTCGCGCCATCGCCGTTCACTACATGACCGAGGAGACGCGCTACGTTGCCAGCGGAAACAACCCCATGAAGCCCTTCGTCGAAGTCCAGGACGGCGAAGTGATGCGCGGCGAGCATTTCCCGCTGGTGTGGGAAGCGAAGCGCGAACTCAGCCTTTGAAACCCACACCCGCTGACGAAATCGAGGAGGTGATGATTCAAGTCAAACACCCATAGAAGAATCGAACGGAACGGTTTTGCGTCGCGCCTTTTGCAAAGCGGGCTCACAGAGCCCCAACTACGAGGAGTTGCGAATCACCGCCAACAAGCTATTGACCACGAGGAGAGTGAAACCCATGCACAAGCCAAGTCGCTTCGCCAAGGTTATCGGGCTGTTCGCCGCCGCAGCAGTCATTGCAAGCTGCGCGCCTGCAGCCCCAGCCGAACCTCCTGCGCCGGCGCCGCCTGCCGAGGCGCCCGCCGCTCCCGCCGAAGCTACGGCCGCTCCGGCTGCCCCGCCGGCAGAAGCCAAGCCGGCCGAACAGCCCGCCCCAGCCGCTCCCACGACCTACAAACAGGCGCCCATGTTGGAGGAGTTGGAGAAGGCGGGCAAGATCCCTCCGCTGGCAGAACGCCTGCCCAAGGTGCCGTTCGTCGTCGGCCCCGGTGTGTTGATGGCCGAAAAAGACTTGCCTGATTGGCAACCCGGCAAGTATGGTGGCACACTGCGCTCGGCGCACGCCGTCGCCAACTGGTCGCCCGATTTCTTCGTAATGGCGAATGAGCCGCTGCTGATTTCGCCCGGCATCGGCACCGATGCCATTCGCGGCAATGTGCTCGAGAGCTTCACCGTCAGCGACGGCGGCAAGACCATCACCTTCAAGATGCGCGAAGGCTTGAAGTGGTCGGATGGTCAACCGGTCACCACCGAGGACGTCCGTTTCACCTACGAGGACATCTTGAAGAACCCCAAGCTGACCCCGGCCTTCCCGGCCCGCTGGAAGGTGGGAGCCAGTCCGAACGGCGCCGAGCCGACGTTGAAGGTCATTGACGATTACACGTTTGAGATCTCGTATCCCGAACCGTATGGCGGCCTGCTGCGTCAGTTCACCATCGAGAGCTGGGTCGGTTACACCGAGTGGCTGAACCCGTCGCACTACCTGAAGCAGTTCCACGAGAAGTATGCAGGTGAGGAAGCGATTGCCAAGATGCTCGAGGAAGCCAAGATGGGCGCCGACGAGTGGCCGGGGCTGTTCGCGCAGAAGAGCTGCCTGAACTGGCACGTGAACCAGCCACGCTGCATCGGCTATCCCGGTCTGTATCCCTGGGTGCTGAAGAGCGCTGACAACAATCGCCTGGAGTTCGAGCGCAACCCGTATTACTTCAAGGTGGATACGCTGGGTCAGCAACTGCCCTACATTGACCGGCTGGTCTCGACGCAGGTCGAGGACGTCGAAGCAGTCAACCTGAAAGTGCTGGCCGGCGAGGTGGACTTCCTGCGCGAGAGCACGGCGCTGGTCAAGGTGCCACTCTACAAAGAGAACGAGGAAAAGGCCGGCTTCAACGTCGTCCTGCTCGACATGCACGTGGATTCGAGCGCGTTGTTCCTCAACCAAACCTTCACCAACACCGAACAGGCAGGGGACTGGATCAAGTACTCGCAGGACCCGCGCTTCCGCAAGGCGCTCAGCATGGCCATCAACCGGCCGGAGATCATCGAGACGATCTACTACGGCTTCGCATCGCTGCCGCTGAGGGATGTGGGCGAGGAAGCCAGCAAGTACGATCCCGACGCGGCCAACGCCTTGCTCGACGAGATCGGCCTCACCAACAAGGACGCCAGCGGCATGCGCCTGGCTTCCGACGGCAAGCCGCTCACGATATTGCTCGAACATGGCGCGCACGCCCCCGACCTCTCGCCGATCGCCGAGATCGTGGCCGAGGACCTGAAGAAGGTCGGCATCAACGCGCTGGTCAAGAAGATTGACTCGCAGTTGTGGGGCACGCGTCGGGGCAATAACGACCTTATGGCCACCGTATTCTGGACGCACGACGTGGGCTGGGGCGGTGGCGTCGGCTTGAACGAGGCGTTGCAGCACGCTGGTCGCGCCTGGTGGGATTTCTACAGCTCGCAGGGGCAGCGTGGCGTGGAACCGCCGGACTGGTTGAAACAAGGCCTCAAGATTCAGGAGTCATGGTGGTCATTGGTGCCCGGCTCGGAGCAGTGGCAGAAGATCACCGAGGACGCGCATGCCTGGCAGCGCACCAACCTGCCGATCATCAAGATCGTCGAGAACGTGAAGTATCCGATGATCGCCAGCAAGCGGCTGGGCAACGTGGCCCAGGGCGGCTACGCCATCGCGCTGAACTTCGCCGGCGAGCAGTTGTTCTTCAGAGAATAGCTGCGTCCTGGAGAACCGGGTTTCAGCCAGCCGGTGGCCTGTCCGTTCGTCGGTGGCCGAATCGAGTTTTCGGCTGGCTAAAGCTCACGCTCCTCTTCTTTCGTGGTATGGGTAAGGCGCTTGCTCGATGGGCGCTTTACCCATACACTGATCTTCCAGGAGGAATGACCGGTGATTTCGTTCATCGTGCGCCGCATCATTACGCTGATCCCCATCCTCTTTATGATCTCATTCGTGTCCTTCGTCGTCATCGAGCTGCCGCCGGGGGATTGGGTAAGCTTTCGCATCGAAAGCCTGCGCCAGTCGGGCATCGAGGTGGATGAGGGCGAGATTGCCCGCTTGACTATGCAGTACGGCCTGGACAAGCCGTTCTTGGTGCGCTACTTCCGCTGGATGGAGAACATCCTGCTGCGCGGCGATTTCGGCTACTCTTTCCAATGGAACGAGCCGGTGATCAAGATCGTGGGTGAGCGCGTCCCGGCCACCATGCTCATTGCCGTGCTGTCGTTGTTCGTGTCGTGGGCGATTTCGATCCCCATCGGCATCATCTCCGCCGTCAAACAATATTCCGCCATAGACTATATCGGGACGTTCATCAGTTTTGTCGGCCTGGCGACGCCGGGGTTTCTGGTGGCGCTGATCGGGGCGTATTTCATCCTCAGCAATCTGAACTTTTCGCCGTTGGGTTTATATTCCCAGGAGTATGCCGATGCTCCTTGGAGCTGTC